>JAOZPL010000276.1 GCA_029932795.1 Candidatus Zixiibacteriota bacterium
ATACCAGTTTTCGACCCAGAAGTCATACAGGTGCGGGACGTTGGTGCGCAACTGGATGATAATCCCGTTGATGTTGGCGTTCCACTCAAAGTAGCGATCGTAAGGAAGAGCAGCTTCCGCTTCCTGAACCAGCGCGTCCCGTTCCTCGACCGAGATATTGGTTTTAGTTTCGGTCATGCCGCGCGGGTAAGTCATCACGTTTTGCAGGGATACACGCCTGTACTTGGGAGACTCCTTCAATTTGGCCATGGCCTCAATGATTCGGTCCGTACCTTCCTCAATGTTTTCCATGGTGGTGGCGTAGGAAAGACGGATGTTCTCCTCAGCACCGAAGGCACTGCCTGGAACGACAGCGACAGCCGCCTCCTTGAGCAGATAGTATGCCAGGCCGTATGAGTTGCGGATTTTCATGCCGCCGTATTCGGTATTGTAAAAAGCTGAGGTGTTGGGGAAGAGGTAAAAGGCACCCTGCGGTTCGTGGCAGGAGATGGCTGGGATGCGTTGTAGCTTGCTCAGCATGTAGTTGCGGCGGGTTCTAAACTCAGCCACCATCTGGTTGATTTCCGCCCGGTGGCCGGAAAGAGCCTCCGCCGCTGCTTTCTGGGCGATTGAATTCGCGTTGGAGGTGCTGTGCGATTGCACGATAGCCATCGCCGCAATGATTTCACGGGGTCCGGCTGCATACCCGATCCGCCAACCGGTCATCGAATATGATTTTGAAACACCGTTGATGATGATGGTTCTCTCTTTGATCTTGTCGCTGAGCGATGCGACCGAGCAGAAACGGTAATCATCGTAGGTGATGTTCTCATAGATTTCGTCGGCCACGATAAGCAGACCCTCAGCCACCGCAATCTCGCAGATTTCAAGCAACTGCTCCCGGGTATACGCCGAACCGGTAGGATTGCTGGGGTTGTTGATAATGAGGGCTTTCGTGTTAAAGTTGATGTGCGCTTTTAATTGATCCGGTGTAATGCGAAATCCGTTCTCCTCACGAGCAGGGATAATCACCGGTTTACCCTTGACCATCAGCACCTGTTGCGGGTAAGAAACCCAGTATGGGGCAGGGATGATGACTTCCTCATCGCGGTTAAGGACTGACACAAACAGATTGTACAAGCAGTGCTTGGCTCCTGCTGAGACGATGATTTCTTTAGTCTCATACTCCAGGTTGTGGTCTTTCTTGAGCCGGGCGCGGATGGCTTCTTTCAATTCGGGGATGCCGTCGTTGGCTGTATAATGGGTGAAATCATCATCGATTGCTTTTTTCCCGGCGTCCTTGATGTCAGTCGGGGTGGGGAAATCCGGCTCGCCGACGGAGAAATCAATAACGTCAATGCCAGCAGCCTTCATGGCCAGTGCTTTGGCGTTGATACGAAGGGTGGGAGAAAGCTCCAGCCGGCCGATCCTGTTGGAAATCATCGCTTATTCCTTGTCAGGGTTGCTTTTCGTCGACGTCTTCTGTTGAGCTTTGCCCTTTTCGTCCTTGTTTTTGTCGGCCAGTTGCTTGAGCCAGCTTTCGAGGTCAAACCCGGCCAGCGACTTCACAACCGTGGGTAACTGCGATATCATCGTAGCGACCTCTCCGGTTATCTTGGAGGTTCCCATCTTCCCGTCAGTGGAGACCATGACAATCTTGTCCACCTTGGATATTGGTGAGGCCATCTCGCGAGCCAGATCGGGGAGTTTGTCAAACATCATTTGCAGCAGGGCTGGCTGGGAACAGGCGTTCCATGACTCGGCTTTTCTGCGCAGAGTTTCTGCCTCCGCCTGGCCGACCTTCTCGACCAGTTCAGCCTCGATAATTCCTTGAATACGTTTTGCCTCGGCCATCCCTTTGGCTTCCGTTTCCAGGCGGTATTGCTCTGCCTCCGCCGGTTTGCGTACCTTGGCTTGCAATTCCTGCTCGACGCGGTCGATTTCTTTCGCCTCCAGCTTTATTGCGGTTTCTTTTTCGATGAGTTTGACTTTGGCCTCTTCTGTCTTGAGGTCCTGACTCAACTTGTGGCGTTCCAACTCGTAAGCGAAATCAGCATCAGCCTTCTTGCGGTTCAAGTCTGTCTGCAATTCAGCCTTCTTCATTTCGAAATCCTGGTTGGCTTCGGTGACCCTGGACTCGGAAATGATCCTGGCTATATCCCCCTCCCTTTTTGCCTCCGCTGATCTGATAATGGCATCACGGGCAGCTTCCGCCTCGGCCACTTCCGCATCGCGACGAGCTTCGACAATACGCGGCTTCCCGAGGGCTTCCAGGTAACCTGAGGGGTCAGAGATCTCCTTGAGATTGAAGGAGAGCAAGTTCAGGCCCATGTTGGTGAAGTATCCTCCGACGTCCTCGAATACTTTGGCGGTGAACTGCTTTCTATTCTTGTTGAGGGATTCGAGGTCCATCGTCCCGATCAAGGCCCGCGACGAGCCTTCCAGAGTGCGTAAGGCGACGTCGCGGATGTCAGAGAGCGGTTTGCCCAGGAACTGCTCGGCGGCCAGATGGATTGAGCCCCCATCGCCGGCGATCTTGACTTCAGCCGTTCCTCGGACGGTACACCGGATGCCGTTGGTTGAAATGGCATCGTCGACCGTAATATCCATCGGGATAATTTCGAGCGGCAGGATCTGAGCCTGCTCTATAAATTGTTTCACGAACGTACCGCCGCCGATGCGTATTCGGTAGCCAACCTCTCGGGTGGTTCCATCTGGCAGCGTCACCGTGCGCTTCCTTCCACCGGAGATTATCAAAACCTCGTTGGGGCCGACCTTACGGTAGTTTTTCAACACAATCACGACAATCGCTGCAAGAACGACTGCGACGGCAATAATGATAATGGCAAGGGGACTCACAGTAGTACTCTCCTTCAGAATCACAAAAGGCGGCACTACGCCGCCAGAAACTGTTTCAACCTAAGTGTGAAAAAATATATCCTTCCGCTACTGATGTCAACCGATCTTTATCGAAATCAGTGGCTTCCCGGTAAGCGTGCCCAACGTACGATTACACGAATTGATCCTTTAGTTGCGGATCTGCAAGGTAGGCCTCAATAAACGCGTCGATATCTCCATCCATCACGGTCTGCACATCAGACGTTTCGTACAAGGTCCGGTGATCCTTCACCATGTTATACGGGTGGAAGACATACGAGCGTATCTGTGACCCCCACTCGATTTTCTTTTTCACCTTTTCAAACTTCTCCAGTTTCTTGGCTTCCTCCTCGCGCCGCAGCTGGTACAGGCGGGACCTCAGAACGGTCATGGCGGATTCTTTGTTTTTATATTGGCTTCGTTCCGCCTGACAGGTGACCACAATACCGGTCGGCAGGTGGGTAATTCTTATCGCGGAGGAGGTTTTATTGACGTGCTGACCACCGGCACCGGAAGCCCGAAAAGCGTCGACCCGGATTTCATCATCTTTGATTTCGATTT
>JAOZPL010000277.1 GCA_029932795.1 Candidatus Zixiibacteriota bacterium
CCGCTACCAGCAGGTGCGCGATATACCCCGCGTGTCCGTCAGTCTTTTCCAATTTTCTCTCCCGTCTGATCGATAAGGTAGCGCTCTATTCGAGCGAGCCGGTTTTCTACATCCCTTGAGAACTCGTAAAACTGCTCTCTGCTCACCACGCCCTCTTTCAGGAACACCTCAAAACTGGTCAGCTTTTTGTCGAGCGTTTGAACCACTGCACTCTCCGCCTTGGCGGCCAGTTCAATCTTGAGCGACTGAATTGTCATGAAGTAGGCGGCGGCAATGCCAAGCGCGATGACCATCAGATTGAGCAACTGACTGCCCAACCGAAGCGGTATCCGAAAAGGCTGTTCCGACATGGACGTTCCCCCCATGTTTTTAGTTGACTCAAGCTTCAACTCACCGGCTCCTTTCTTCCTGAGAAAGGAGCTGAAGTGGCAAAAACCATTTGGTCGTTGTTCTTTTTGTGCATGACCATCCTGCTGGCCGGTTGTAGTGAGGATGAGGATGACGGCACCGGATCCGGACCATCGTTTGCCGTGGGGGGGCGCGATCTCCTTGGCCTGGTCGACGGCCGCACGCTTGATTACATGGTCATCGACACTATCATTACCTGGCTGCCCAGTTACAATGTCGAAGTCGATACCGGTACGCAGATCATCTGGATATCAGGCGATGGCGACGACTGGATAATCAAAGACGGCGGTACCCCTCTCCTCAACCTGAAAATCTCCGAGCCGTTCGTGCTGCACAACGGCTACTGGCGAAAGGTCGGCGTGTCCGATGCCCTTGTGTATTTCCCGGTTCCGGCCATCGCCATGGACGGTTCAGCAATACAGGGAGAATCCTGGAGCTGCGATGTTCCGGCTTACACGAGTGATTCCGGCGACTTCAGTTTTGCGTTCTACTATGGCTACTTTGGCTTTCACTTCACCAAGACGTACACCGGCGTGGAAGAGATCTTTGTTCCCGCTTTTGCCGGTAACAGTTACCGGTACGAGGTAAAACTCTTTGCTGATACTGATCATGAAGATCCCGTCGCCACAATCGTGGAGTACTACGTGCCCACCATCGGTCTTCTCCGGCAGGAGTTCCATGCCGAAGGCCTGACGCGCGTCCTCAACCTCCGTGCGTATAACTAGGCACTGTGGCGAGAGAAAAGATACTGTTTCTGAGCGCCCAGGATTATCGGTTTCAGCACCAGCACCTCCCCGTTCTCCCCACCAGCATTAAGTCGGAGACCGTCACCGTCCACATCCAACTCCGTGATATGACCTGTCCGCAGAGTCTTGTATTGAGAGGTAAGCGACGGTAACGGGCCGTTCCTCTTTTGAGCTACATATCGTCCGCCGTTCAACAGCCGGCCGATATCCAGACCATTCACCTCAAAACATGTTCGGACAGATTTGTGGCGGATGATTAACAATGCCTTATCAAGCTTTCTGTGAACAGCGATAACATATCCCTCGGGTTCTGACAGTGTTGTTGGCGGTCGATAAAGATAACCGCACGCGCGTGACGGCGAACTGCCCGCAGGCCACACCTCCACACCATCGAGGGTCTTGATCTCGAGAGCACTTCGATGCAGGCCATTGAGATCCGTGATGCGGTGTGGAATCATCCTCACAAAGAGCCCCGAAGCACTGCCTGATGACAGGCCGTGATCATTCTCCCCGGTCGGATAAAGCATAAGCACAAGCCGGCTGACCGACGTCTCATCCCCTGCCAGGTACTGCTCAACCTGATCTCTGGAACTGCGTCTTTTACCCCGGTAACCGACCAGAAGCGCGTAAGCCTCTTTGCCCTCTTCCAAACCACTTTCCCTGTATTGCTCCGTCACCACATGGTCAATCGTGGAACCATCCCGGCGTTTCAAAACGATCTCCCCGTCATGCATGGTTACTGTCACCGGAACCCCTTTGTAGCGAGGCACCACCAGATATCGCCTCGTCTGGTCAAGTAAAGAAAGATCCGTGATTGGCGTTAATCGTTTACCATGCCCTCTCGTGTCGGGCATTTCCAAATCCTCTTTTCCCCGCATGAGGTCGCCGGAAACCTCCGTATCCGGTAACGCGCCTCGGTACACCAGTGACGTCTCCAGCACTCGTTCAATCTGTCGGTAGTTGAAATGACAGACGACAACTTTTCCTCCCTGACGATACTCCTGCAACGGCTCATGCTTACACCGGCGGATGTCCTGACCACAGATGGAACATTCCGGAAGATGATACATGAAACCGATTGAACACTCCTTGTATATCCCGCCATCTATGTTTTCCCTGAGGTTGGCCGCCCCTTCAGCGCTCTTCAGCCAGTAGAAGTAGCTCTTAACCCAGTTTTCGCCGTTGCGAACAAGGGTCAGGGCGTGGAAGTTTCTCCCCACCGGCAGCTTATCCTTGCGGTGTCCGACCATCACCGGTGAGTCGATCAGGAGTGTCGCCAGGTGCTCGTGCTCATCTGATGGAAACCTCCCCCCGAAGCTGTTCACCTGATCAGAGACAACGAACATCGCCCGTACATAAACATCCTCTGCTCCGATCGGTGTTGGCGGGCGGATATTCTTGTGGATGAGATCTATCAATTCTGAGGGAATCGTTTCGATGGGATCGGCCAGTTGTGCTGTGATTCTTCCGACAGTGACTGACATCAGCCCTCCTGAAATGTCTTTTTGTGAAAGTCAGGCTACTCGCCTTTAACGAAGGATTACCCCCAAAACTGCGCAAGCCATTGCCTCTTCGACAACCATTCGTAAAGGGCAGACACCCCTTAATCCGCAATTATATCCCTTGTCCGCCAACAGGTTAGACCAGATACGGAACCCTCGGATCGGGTTTCGGGCACATTCTTTGCTCGATAGGGCAGTGATGTTGAAAGTTGTTAAATAAGTCTCGAAGGTGAACAGTTATGATGGTATACAAAAAGAAATCGGCCCAGCCTTTCAAATGGATTCTGGCGCTTATTCTCTTTTTCCTGGCTCTGGCAATCACGTTTGACGATCTCGAAGGCATGAATCTCGGCGATTCTTATGACAAGAACGCGCCCGTAGAAGCCAATCCCGGGATTGAATCGACCACAGACGAGCCAGACTCCTGTTTGCCGGCAGGTCTTCCCGAGGCAGGGGCGCTGCTTCTGGTAGCTGGTGGATTAGGGGTCATGTACCTGATACGCCTGAGAAAATGATGATTTGATCTCCCCAACCCTCCTCCCCTGACGCCCGTTGAGCTTCCTCCCATCAGCGGGCGTCCTTATATATTGAGAAGGGAAGACCGGGAGGTCTTCCGCTCACTTGTTATACTGGCGGTAGTTGAGGGAATAGAATCACTGGCTTGCGTTGTAGTATAAAGACTTACGCCATATTGTGACTGTTTTCCTTGTTTTGATTGAGAGGCGACGTATAAAATAATTGCGTTTTTCA
>JAOZPL010000278.1 GCA_029932795.1 Candidatus Zixiibacteriota bacterium
ACTGCCCGGCGGATTTCCTGCGACAGACAATAAACGGATCGGTATTCTCAGGAAACGATGGGGCGCCGACGTGCCCGCGTTCTCTTCTCAATGGAACGCCGAGGCACTGTCGTCGGGGATGAAGATGAAGGTGCTGTATCTGGTCGGTGAGGTTTCGCCGAATGGCCGCCCGCCAGCTGATTTCCTGATCCAGCAAAACATGTATCCTCCGGTTTCTCTGGATGGCGCCGACCTTGTGCTGCCTTCGGCAGCTTTTACAGAGGTGGATGGAACCTTCATCAACGGCGAAGGGCGAATCCAGAGGGTGAGAAAGGCAGTGGCTCCTCCCGGTGACGCCCTGCCCGATTGGGAAATAATCTGCCGGATCGCCAGGAAGATGGGAGTCAGTGGGTTTGATTTCACCTCCGCGGAAGAGATTCACAAAGATATTGCTGGTCTGGTGGACGGATTTGAAGACTTCGAGGATGCTGATCGCACCGCGCGTTCCCTTGCGTGTGATGGCGAATTGGTTGTCTCTCAGAGGAGGGTTCCCCGGGCAGGAAAAGCGGACAAGGCGTCGCCCTTGTTACTTTCTGCTTCCTTTATTGAGCATACCCATCGGGGTTTTCCTCTTTCCACCTGGGTGGATGGAGCTGGAAGATTGTTCCCCGTTGGTGTCCTTGGCATAAGCCCTGAGGATGCGAGGGAAATCGCAGTATCCGCTGGCGATGAGGTAGTCGTAACATCAGCAGATCTGCAGAAGGTCTGGCCCATAGTGATTCTGAACGAGCAACCACCGGGGACACTGCACGTGGTGTTACGTCAGGGTGAATCCATCGGGTCAAACCCGAGTCCCGTTACAATAAGGAAGAAAGATGTTTAAGCTTATCGCCGCCGAGATGATCGTACCCAATATTCATCTGCTGACGCTGGAGGCTCCGGCGGTCGCGCGGGAAGTGAAGCCGGGTCAGTTTGTGATCTTGCGGGCGGAGGATGATGGGGAGAGGATACCTATCTCGGTCGCTGATTGGGACAAGGAAGCAGGTACAGTCACGGTGGCTGTCATGAATGTCGGTAGTACGACCAGCAGGCTGGCCTCACTTAAGGCCGGCACAAGCATTCCCACTGTAGTGGGGCCGCTCGGTAACCCGACGGAAATCGAGAGGTTTGGGACAATTCTGTGTCTCGGTGGCTGCTACGGGATCGGGAGCATTTTCCCGATTGCCCGAGCTTTGAAAGAGAAGGGAAACAAGGTTATCACCGTGCTAGAAGCCAGAAGTTCATATCTCTTTTACTGGGACGAGAAATTGAACGAGGTCTCCGATAAGGTGTTCTACATCACCCGGGACGCAACCAGGGGTTATCGGGGGCATGTGAATCGACTCGGGGAAATTATCAAATCACTTGAAGACCCGATTGACCGGATGATCATTAATGGTTGCACTTACCTTTTGAAGAGTGGCTCTGACGCCAGCCGACCTCTGGGCATAAGCACCATCGTCAGTCTGAATCCAATAATGATCGATGGTACAGGGATGTGTGGCGTGTGTCGGGTTACGATCGGATCCGCCACGAAATTTGCCTGTGTGCATGGACCGGATTTCGACGGACATGAGGTAGACTGGGACGAACTGTTGCAGCGACGCAAAACCTACATGTCAGAGGAAGTTGTTCCTCTCAGAACGAGCAGGTGTGAAGAGCATATGGGTTAATCCTGAGGATATCCGTGATGGCTGAGCCGAAGAAAAAGAAAAAGCTGGACTTAAAAAGAAGGGAGATGCCCAAGCAGTCGCCCGATGTGCGCCGACACAACTTCGACGAGGTAGCTCTGGGATATTCTGCTGAAACCGCCGTGGAGGAAGCGACCCGATGTCTGCAATGCCCGAAGCCAAAATGCGTCGAGAATTGCCCTGTTGAGATAGACATACCCGGGTTCATCAAGTGTATCGCAGAGAGAGACTTTGCAACTGGCGTCAGGGTACTAAAGGAGAAGAATTGTCTTCCTGCGATGTGCGGTCGAGTCTGCCCTCAGGAGGAGCAGTGTGAAGAGACGTGTGTTCTGGTCAAGAAAGGGGGGCAGATTGCAGTTGGTCGCCTGGAACGGTTTCTGGCTGACTGGGAAGCGGAGCAAGGCGAGCTTGAGATGCCCGAAATCGCACCACCTACCGGGAAAAAGGTCGCTGTTATTGGTGGAGGCCCGGCAGGACTTACGGTAGCCGGTGATCTGATAAAGCTTGGACACAATGTGACCATCTTTGAGGCTCTGCACAAGATGGGAGGAGTGCTGGTTTACGGTATCCCGGAATTCAGGCTCCCCAAGGTCATCGTCCAGAGAGAGGTGGAGTACCTCAGAAAGCTCGGTGTTGAAATCGTGACCGACTTTGTCGTCGGCAAGACCCGTACCGTGGACAGTCTGCTGGAGGAGTATGACGTTGTGTTTATCGGCTCGGGAGCCGGGCTGCCCTGGTTCATGGAAATCCCCGGGGAAAATCTGAACGGCGTCTACTCGGCCAACGAATACCTGACGCGAATGAACCTGATGAAGGGTTTTCTCTTCCCCCGGTTTCAGACACCGATAAAACGTCATCAGCGGGTGGCTGTCCTCGGTGGTGGAAATGTGGCCATGGATTGTGCCAGAACCGCCCTGCGGCTGGGGGCGGAATCCAGGATTATCTACAGGCGATCACGGCAGGAACTTCCGGCCCGACTGGAGGAGATCGAAAACGCCGAGGAGGAAGGGGTCATTTTTGACTTCCTCACGCTTCCCATTCGGTACATTGGCGATGAGAACGGGTGGGTGAAGGAAATAGAGTGCCTCAAAATGGAATTGGGAGAGCCTGACGCCTCAGGAAGGCGACGACCTATTCCTATTGAAGGTTCCGAGACCATTATGCCCATGGACGCAGTCGTTTGTGCTATTGGCAACAGCCCCAATCCCCTCATCGCCGCCACTACGCCCGGACTGGAGGTGGGCAAGAAGGGAAACATTGTGGCCGATGAGCAAACCGGCAAGACATCAAAAGAAAGGGTCTGGGCCGGAGGGGATGTTGTAACCGGCGCGGCCACGGTAATCCTTGCTATGGGAGCCGGTCGCCAGGCTGCGAGATCAATGCACGAATACCTCTGCTCGATCTAAAAGAGCTGCTCTTATAGCGCTCCGTACAATTCTCCGATTTACCCTGTGATATAATTCTGTCAACATGCCGGGGACGTTTGATATCATCTTTCGAAGGCGCCAAAACACGAATCTGGCTCCCCTATCAAACGATTTTATAACTTTTCAAACGGTGGTTGACTACTTTCTCAAGGCGTCCTGAGCACGCCACGTGAGGACCACCCAATTTTCGTAACTCATTGAAAGCATACGGCGTAGGGCCACAAAAGTGGTTGCACAAAACCGCCTACCAGCAGCGGCAAGTAGTTC
>JAOZPL010000279.1 GCA_029932795.1 Candidatus Zixiibacteriota bacterium
GAGGCCCAGGCACCGCCGCCCGAACTGATTAGTCAAGTAGGAGAGACGGTTGGGCCTTCGGGTCAGCAGCATTCAGTGATCACGGGTGTTATGGACAACCCGATGGACTCGGTAGTCGCATTTGAGCTTCTATTGAGGATTGGCAATCGTGAAATCCTGGAGTTCCAGACCGACTCGGCCACCGTCTACGACACGACCTATTGGATATGTACCGAATGGGATGGTCCGGATTGTCTTAACTGGGTCGGTTCTGACGCTGCCATCACTTACTGGATATGCGATTCGCTTGTGGGTGATACCTGTGTGGATTCTACACAGGTACCTCAGGACAGCGCCTGGGAATGGCAGATTGTCGCCGACACAATGATCGTGGATATCTCCGAGGTGGTCATTGGCAGCATTGACACTGCCGGCACCCTCGTCAGCGGCTGGGAGTCCGTGGTCTCACGCTCTGTTATCGTTGAGGGAGAGGACATCAAGGTTACTGCAATTGCTGATCGCCTTACGGTCCCCGGCACCGTTCCGGGGATTGCTCCACAACAGGGTGGGATCCTTTTCCGGCTGTTGGCCGACATCTTTCCAATGGACGATACCACTACCGATCGGACTTCACCTATCATCCCCGATCCTTTCAAGGACCATTTCAGCTTTTCGGCTCCGGGAGGTCAAGCCCTGGGTATTTCCTACTATTATGTTGATGATACCAACTACTACTGGTGCGAATCCTGGGTGCCGCCGGACTCGACAACCTGCCTTAAATGGGTGAAGGTGTCAGGGGAACCTTATGATTCCATGAACATCGAAGTTGATACCATTAGCTATGTGGATACATGTAAGGTCAAGCTACGTACGGGCTATCTGACCGTCCTTCATGGTATATGCGGGCAACTGGATGATGACCCCGAGGGTGCAATTGACATAGGCGATGTGACTTTCCTGATCGATTACCTGTTCCTTGGTGGTCCTGAGCCTGACCCGAGGAGTAATGCTCAAATGGATTGCGACCCGTTAAATGAGGTAGATATTGGCGACCTGACCTGGCTGATAAACTACTTGTTTATGTCAGGCCCCGCGCCGTGTGATTGCCAGTGACCGCACGGCCGGCAACTTAGAGATATAAAGGACATTAAAGATACAACCTGTTATGACAGGATAAACGCAACAAGGCAAAAGAAGTCGCCTCTAACAGGGCGACAGTAATACAAGGGAACTAATAGAAGGAAAGGAGGACGTTTAAGAGAGGTATTTGCACGCGCTCAAAGAAAGGACGGTTAACAATCTTTCTTTTTCGGAACTGAAGGCCTTGAAGATTTGTGGCTCTCATTTTCAGACAGTTCAGATTCGAAAACGTGAGGGGAAAAATAGAAGGATTGTTACAGTACCAGACAACCTTTGCTAACTAACATTTGTGTTAGGAGACAAAGATGAAACGAATAAGTATGTTCGTCGCTTTAATGCTCGTTCTTTCCTTTGGGCTTGCCCAGGCTCAGACGACTGAAGTGACACTCGTAGGCGTGACAAACGGCTACGGTACCGACTCACTGATGGCCGGCAACATGCACGTGTTCACTATCAAGCTGACAAACGTTGGAACCGGCTCTACTTTCAACATCACCAACGGCTTCCGCATCTTCTCAACTGATGGTGCCTCGTGGACCGCGGTTACCGGTGCTCCACTGAACAACCTTGATGCCCAGTTCAACTCGATCTGGGCCATTAACGTGTTCCCTGGAACGGCGGGATCGGATACGATCGGTTTCGGTGGCGCAGCCTCCGATATCACCCTTGGCCTGTATGACGGTTGGGATCAGGATGGATATGAGATTACGATTGGCCCGACCGACACCCTGGACGACGGCAAGCACATCTGCATCGACTCGTCCTGGTTCCGGCCGGGTGGCACCTGGAAGTGGGCCAAACTATATGGCACCACGCCTACCTTGTATCCCGGCTGGTCCGGCCAGAAGTGCTACACTGTGTACAAGGTGCCGAATCTGCCGCCAGACCTCGACAGTTGTCCAGGCGTCCTGGACCTGGATCACTGCGTCGGCGGCTCTCAGAACTTCACCGCTACGGATAACGAAGGTGATCCATACGAGATCCACTTGATCTCCGGCCCCGGCGGGATGACCGACCTGGGCGGTGGCGTATGGCAGTGGGCCTGGACCGGCTCAGAGCCGAAGGCCTTCCAGCAGGGTGACACAACCATCACAATTCAGGCTATTGACCCCATTCCGGGTTCCGGAATGTATGGGCCCCCCTGCGTGGTGAATATCCATGTCACCAACGAGCCCCCCGGAATCGCCTGCGCACCTGACACCATCACAGTCAGCACCGGTGAGACAGTCGGATGGTTCCTCAATCCTACGAATGACTGTGATAACCTTACCTACACGGAGCTCAGCAACAGCAGTACTGCATCCACCACCAGCTTCAGTGGTGACAGCATTTACTTCTATGCTGATCCGCTTGATGCCGGAACCGTTGTGGCCATCGAGATCGAGGTCTCTGACGGGATATTAAAAGACACCTGCTTCAACTACTATAAGGTTGTGAAGGGTGGCAAATACGGCATCGAGATCCAGAAACTGGAAAAGATCATTCAGGGTCAGTACCACGAAGTTGCTGTGACTCTGACCAAGTGGAATCCCACAGAGGGTCTGGGTGGCTTCAACCTTCTGTTTGCCTATGACGCCTCCGCTCTGGCCTTCCAGAAGGCAATTGAGGGCGACGTGTACGGTGCGCCGTGCAATTGGGAGTATTTCACCTATCGGTACGGCCCGGACGGCAACTGCGGTAACGGCTGTCCGTCAGGCATGGTCCGCGTAATCGGTCTTGCCGAGACGAACAATGGCTGGGCGCATCCGGATTGCGACATTCCCGGCGTACCGCCGACAGTTCTGTTTACTCTTAAGTTCCTGGTCAGCAACGACCGGACTCTGGAGTGCCAGTATGTGCCGATCCGGTTCTACTGGATGGATTGCGGTGACAACACACTGTCTAACCACGACGGTGACCAGTTGTACCTGGCGAAGCTGGTTAAGACCTTTGAAGATTCTCTGATCGCTTCACCGAATCCGCAGGTATTCCCGACTTACCAGGGTATCCTGGAGGGCGCCTGCGACAATGACGATCCCAGAAAGCCGGATCCGTTCTATGAAGTTGACTTCAAGAACGGTGGTATTGACATCGCATGCGCCGACTCGATCGACCGCCGCGGTGACATCAACCTGAACGGCATCGCCTATGAAATCGCTGACGCTGTCATGTTCACCAACTACTTCGTCATCGGTTTCAACGCCTTCCTGCCTTACATCGACGGTGCAACGGCCGCGTCCGACTGCAACGCGGATGGTATTCCGCTTTCGGTCGCTGACCTGGTCT
>JAOZPL010000280.1 GCA_029932795.1 Candidatus Zixiibacteriota bacterium
GAGGATACACTGCTGATCGGAGATTTCCTCCTGGCTAATAAGGTGCTCTACGGTTCACAACTGCCGCTCGTTGGCTGGCGGCTGCCCGCTATCCGCGAACCGGCTCCGGGGGATGTGGTTATTTTCCTTTTCCCGGGCGACGGTGTCACCAAGTACATCAAGAGGTGCGTCGCAGTTGCCGGGGATACGGTCGAGATACGAAACAAGGTTCTATATGTCAACGGCAAGCGATTTGAAGATCCCGAGTACAGTAAATATGACAATACTGTTGTCAATCCGCGGGGGCCGGGTGGCCGGGACAGTCAGGACAATTTCGGGCCGCGTATTGTGCCGATGAACAGCTATTTTATGATGGGTGATAATCGCGATAATTCGTACGATTCGAGGTACTGGGGAGCAGTACCGAAGGATCTCATCTTGGGTGAGGCCATGATCATTCACTGGTCCTGGAACGAATCGGAATATCAATCACCGGAAGTGTCCATTGATGATCCCCTGTCGGTACCACGACTATTCATCTATAATGCGATTCACTTTTTTCAGAAGGTGCGCTGGAACAGGTTGTTCCGGGTCATCTCCTGACCGGTCTCCGACCAGCTGTTTGCCCCGTATGTCTGTATACTAATCTGGAGGAAAAGGCTTGATCAGGAACACATTACTTACTGTCTTGGTAGTAGTAGTTGTACCAGTGTCCATTGCTGCCGGTCCGAAGGTGGAAGTTCCGGAAAGCACCATCGATTTTGGTAAAACCGTCCAGAAAGCGGTTTTGACGCACAGTTTCTGGATCAAATCAACCGGCGATGATACCCTGCGGATTATGAAAATCGAACCCGGTTGCGGTTGTACTCAGGCACCACTGGCCGATTCGGTTCTGGCCCCGGGTGACAGCACCACGTTCAAGATCATCTTCTCAACCGGCCGTTTTGTGGGGCATGTCGCAAAAAGTCCCTATTTCATAACCAACGCCTCGGCGGACAAAGTCTACCTGAAGATTCTTGCTGAGCTGGAAACCGAGCCACAGAGTTCTCGGCCGGTTGTGATCAACCCGCCTGTTGTTGATGTCTCTCAGTTTGGGGAGCGGACCCGTCGTCGGGCCAGGTTCCTGATTGAAAACAGAACCGATAACGACCTGAACGTTTCCGTAGTTGACTCTTCTCTGAAAAGCTTCAAGGTTGAGATCCCGAAGAGGATCAAGGCGGGTGAGGCTGCGGCAGGTCTAATATCTGTTTGCAAAGAAGCCGTTGAAACGTCGTTCGAAGAATCAATTACGCTGGAGTTCGACGATCCAGCCAGGTCACGCTATAGTATCCCGATCAAGAGGATGTATCGGATCAAGAAGAAAGCAGGCTCACCGGCATCTAACAGGTGACCGCTGCCTAACATCCATAGTTGAGGAGCCTGTGTGCTTTTAATATGCTCAGGCTCTTTTTTGTTTTGATATCAGGGGACCCTGCTTTTTATTGGCGGCATGTGCAGATTGAGCGTCACCAACCTGGCCAAGAGGTTTGGTCCGCGAAAGGTATTCTCTGATATATCGTTCCAACTGGAAACCGGCGATTCGCTGGCTGTAGTTGGCCCTAATGGCTCAGGCAAGACGACTCTTCTCATGACTATCCTCAACGGCTACCACCCAACTCGGGGTGAAGTTACCTTCTATAGAGGTGGCCGCCGTCTCGCTGAGAGCCAGGTACGTACCAGCAGTTCTCTGGTTGCCCCTTATCTCAATTTCTATGATGATCTCACCGCTGAGGAAAATCTCAAGTTCTTTGCCAGTGTAACGGGGCGAAACGTGACCGGCAAAGAGATTAACTCACTGCTGGACAGAGTCGGTTTGGAGGGGCGTGGCATGGACCTCATCCGGGCTTATTCGTCCGGCATGAAACAGCGCCTCAAGTACGCCGTAGCTCTCCTTGGCAGGCCGGAATTTCTCTTTCTTGACGAGCCGACCTCAAGTCTGGACGAGCACGGCAAACGGATCGTGTTTGACATGATTGAGGAATATCGAAAAAACGGCATACTGGTAATCGCGACCAATGAACGAGAGGAATACAGCCTTGCCTCAAATCTCTGCCGGCTTGATCAGTAAAGCGCTGGCCATTTATGCTAAAGACCTTCGTCTGGAACTGCGCAGCCGGTATGCCGTTAATACTATCCTCATGTTCAGCATCACTACCCTGGCTGTGGTTTCCTATTCGCTGGGGCAGGGCGGGCTGTCGCCGAGACTCCTCTCTGCACTCTACTGGATAATCATGTTCTTTTCCTCGATGGCCGGTCTGGCTCAGGTGTTTATCCGCGAAGAGGAAGCCGGGACCTCGCTGGTACTTCGGCTGACCGCCGAGCCTAACGCCGTCTATCTCGGCAAGCTGTTTTTCAATCTCACCCTGCTTCTGGTGATGACTGTGATTATCACTCCCCTCTTTTTCATATTCATGGATGTCCCCGTTGACAACGTGCTCCTTTTCGTCCTGATGGCTCTCTTTGCGGTGATTGCCCTGTGTTCAGCCACCACCCTTGTTGCGGCGATAATCGCCAGGGCAGCGGTTAAGGGGACGTTGTTTGCCGTCGTCGCCTTTCCGATCATTATCGTGCCAATGATGGTGCTGGTAACCGGCGGGGCCAAGGTTCTGGACGGCGGCTCGGTTGGCGATGTATCTGCGGAACTTCAACTGTTGGTTGCTTACTCTGGCGTCATGATTACGGCCTCGATACTGCTGTTCAGGTTTGTCTGGCAGGAGTAGTCAAGCCGGTAAGGTATCCGTTCCAGGTGTAGCTGATCTGAAAGGGAGTCGATATATGTCAGTATGGCGTATAATCAGCCCGCGGTGGGCATTTCGCGTATGAAGGGGGTTCTTGCCTTTTATCCATCTGTGATTGGCCTCTTTCTTTGTGGAGCTGCTCTTTTTGCGCTGACGGTTCCGTTTGACCCGTCGCGTGGCTTGGTCGAGATTGATGTCCTCCTGGATGGTCGAGTCAGAGCCCGCTTTGGTATCGATACCGGTGCCGACAAATTATATATTGACCGTACATTTGCCAGCAGACAGGGGCTCACTTTTGCTGATAATACCCGTCGCCGGAAAGTGACGGGAGTTTCCGGAGCCAGTGCCGTGGCGTTTGTTGACCTGCGTTCGCTTGCAATCGGAGGCGAAGTGTTCAATGACATGCGCGCCACCGCGATTGATATGCATGAGCTGGCCGGAGGTCCGGCTGCTAATATGCCGGATGGTCTGATAGGGTATGATATCCTTCGCCGCTTCGCTCCTTAAAGATGAGCCTTCGCGCAGAAAAACTCCCCGAAGGTTCACATGCTCACCATCCCCGAAAAACCCATAAAAGCCATAGCAAGGACCCCGGCAGTAACCAAGA
>JAOZPL010000281.1 GCA_029932795.1 Candidatus Zixiibacteriota bacterium
TATGGCTCTGGCGGTTGATCTTGGTGTCCAGCTTGTCCAGCATGAATACATGAACCAGCTCGTGCCTGATGACATGCTTGAAATCGTGATACGAGCCGTTGAAGGGGACTACCACCCTGCCCTTGAGAAATTCAGTAAATCCGCCGACCGATTCGGGAAGCAGACCGGAGACGATGTTGGTCTGCGAAAAATAGGGCGGCGAAGAGTAGACGATAAGCGGAATCGTTTTGTCGATTTCGTGATTGAATCTGGCCGCCAGAGAGCGGTAAGCTTCTTCGGCGAGGTAAGCTGCTACGCTTGCAATCTCCTGTTCATCCTGATAGAAGTAAATGCGGAAATGGCTGGTGGTCATCACCTGCCAGTTAAACCGCGTGTACTGCACCTTATTCCTGCCGAAATAGAACTGTGGAGTGGAAGACAGGGGCGTGAGCAGAATAACTCCAAGGATAAACGCAGCCAATCGACCTGGTGTTCTAGTAAATGCCCTTCCAGCAATGTGCATGACCACGGACACTATCCTGTTCTAATCTTCAGATACCCTGACCACATATTTAACGCACTGTATTCTTCGGTAATCCAGACCAAAAGAAGTACCTGAGTAAAACAAACAGGCTTCCCTGACTATTTATCGGATAAAAAGTAAGATCATTCATGCAACTGGCGGCTCGTTTCTGATGCCCGAGTCGAAACCGCACCGGGCACAGTGATGCCCTCGAAGTCCGACAACAGATGTGCGATACCCATTCCGGCTCACCAGAAGCGCCCCACACTGCGGACAAACAGTATCCGTGCCTTCAGGCAAGAGAACGTTGCCCAGGTAAACGTACTTGAGCTTCTTGATAGCCAGTTCCCGGGCGTGAAGGAGAGTTTTGGGAGGCGTTGGTTCGTTGTCGAGCTTGTAGTCTGGACGGTAGGCTGAGAAATGAACCGGTATCATATCGGAAAGCGAAGCCACAAAGTCGATCAGAGCCAGCAGGTCCTGCTCGGAGTCATTCTCGCCGGGAATGATCAGGTTAGTGATCTCCAGGTGCACCGGACTGTCCGCCACCCGCCGGATATTGTCCAGCACCGGCGCCAGTTTACCCTTGCAGATTTTTGAGTAGAACTCCGGGCGCATCGCTTTCAGATCAATGTTCATGGCGTCAACATGGGGTAACAGTTCCTCCAACGGGGCCGGATTGATATAACCGTTGGTAACGAGAACCACCTTTAGTCCGGCCTGTCGCAGCAGTGGCGCTGTATCCATTATATACTCGAACCAAACCAGCGGCTCCGTATACGTGTATGCCACCCCAATCGACTGATGCCCCCGGGCGGCTTCCACCAGTCGCTCCGGGGGGAAATAGACCGTCCGCGTCTTTTCCTGCGAGATCGTCCAGTTCTGACAATGCAAACAGCCAAGATTACAGCAATTGGGACCGGTTGACAGAATCTGGGAGCCGGGATAAAAATGGTAGAGCGGTTTCTTTTCGATGGGATCAACCGCCAGTGTAACCAGTTCACCATAGTTGTCGGTGACCAGCTCACCGTTCTGATTGAAACGACTTCTGCAGATGCCGCGCTGGCCTTCGGCAAGCTGACACTCAGCAGGACAGAGACGGCAGACGACTCTGCCGCCATTGAGCTTCTCGAAATATGCTGCCGGTTTAATCATTGTGTATCTCACTTACCAAATAATGTACCGCCGCCAGGAGATTGTCAAACACCGTCCCGTTCTGGAGCTCACCGAGAGCCGACAGTCTCCTTTCGACTGATGCCCCATACCCGGTTCGCACGAGCAGAGACCGAGCCCCAAGGACGCGCCCAAGATTATAGTCGGCGGCTGTATCTCCAATGACAACCGACTTTCTCAGATCGATCCCCAAAGGACCCGCGGATTGCTCCGCCATCCCGGCCGACGGTTTGCGGCAGTCGCACTCGACGGCGAACACCGGGTCGGTCCCGTTGTCAGGGTGGTGCGGACAGTAGTAAACGGCGTCGATCTTGACCCCCTCACTGGAAAGTATCTCCAGCAGGCGACCGTTTACCCGCTCCACACTTTCACAGGTGAAATATCCTCTGGCCACCCCGGACTGATTCGACACGATCACGAGCTTGTATCCCATCCTCGCAGCCAGTTTCAACGCCTCCGCGGAGCCGGGTTCCAACTCAACCTGATCCGGGTCCGATAAGTAACCCTTGTCGATCATTATTGTGCCATCGCGATCCACGAACATTACCGGTGTCTGATCCCTGCATCTATCCAGTACCGTCTCAGCCGCTGCTGTCACACGTTCCGCCGGGATGCGGGTGAAACAATAACGCTCGTCGCGGTAACACGGTTTCCCGCCGTGCAGGGAACATGGACGGCAGAACTCATCAACATCAATAACCTTATCCAACAGGCCACGCGGCGCAAAACCGAGCGACGGATGAGTCGGGCCGAAAACAGCAATGACTGGCGTTCCGACAGCCGAGGAAAGATGCGCCAGTCCGCTATCATTGGCGATTGTCAGGTCCGCACTGGCCAACACCGAAGCCAGCTCAACCACCGGCCTGTCGGTCAGCACAACAAAATCATCTGGTGGAATCCCGGACAAGGTCATGGTTCGTTCTGTATCCAGATTCGTGATTACCCAGTATATTCGCGCCTTCCGTGACTCATGCAGAGACCGAGCTACCTTGTAGAACTTCTCCATCTCCCACTGTTTGTTGGGATGGGCAGCGCCGGGAGCGATCACGATCTTATCCTGTATCCTGTCCCGGGGCTCAGCCAACAAGCCGTCCGTAACCGGTGGCCGGATAACCGGCCTTTTGCACACGACTCTGCCTCCAAGCTGCTTAAGGCAATCATTATATAAATCTATTGTATGCGGCCAGGTTACCGGGATTTTTTTTCTTCGCACAATCATCTGACGTTCGAGCCGGCGCTTTGGGTAAACGACTTTGCGGTTCGCCTTGATCAGCCGCCGTGCCAACCAGGAGCGGAGGTTACCATGAAGGTCAACAATCAGGTCGAAGCCTTTTTTGTCAAGTTCATTCAGCAGCCTTAAGTACTGGCCCGGGGTCGGTTTATCCGGCAGGGAAACGGTACGATCAATACCATCAAAGCAGTTTACTATGCTGCTGAATCTCTCCTTGGTAACGTAAGTCAATTCGCTGGCCGGGAACTGCAGTTTCAAATTCAAAACAGTTGCGGACGACAGAATAACATCTCCCAGCGACCCGAAGCGGATAACCAGAATCCTGTTGCTCATCAGGAAAAAAGATACAGCCCGACAGCACCAACCGCAAAGCAATAATAGGCGAAGTATTCGAATTTCCCCCGCCTTACGATACCCATGACCGCATAAACGGCCACGAGTCCGAGCAGGAAAGCAAA
>JAOZPL010000023.1:0-2362 GCA_029932795.1 Candidatus Zixiibacteriota bacterium
CAGCTCCTCTCGCTTGACAGGCTGTGGCTCTTGCTTCTCCAGCGCATTCAGAATCATATGCTTGACTTTGTACTTGGAGTTCACCAGCACCAACTGTTTACCTAAGTTATTCTCGGCGTTGACCAGAATCGGACCCTGGAGGTTGGCTGACATCATCCGCGGGTCCTCCGGTGTGGTCACAATCACATACGTCTCCACCGATTCCACCCGATCAATTTTCAACTCGGCGACCTCGTTGGAATTAACTTCAATACTATATTCCGGAAATATGAGAACCGGATTGACGACCAGGAACGCCACGGCTGGTTCCTCAGTGGCCTGCAACCACATGAACGGCCTCAACTCGTCGATCTCAATCAGGCAGAAATGATGCAACTGCTCGAATCCGAGAATAGGCCGTTTCATGGTTATAATCTTGTCCCGGGGGACCTCAATCTGCCCGAACCGCGAAGTGTTGACTACCATAGGTTCTATCCTTCTCCATTCCCCTACCTTGACAGAAAATACAAGAGACTGGGCTGAATTATCTTTGCCGCCGCCATCAGCGACGCCTGGTAATTGTTTTCATACGTGGCCAGGTCGGTTACCAGTTCTGCCATATCAGCATCTTCCACTTCGGAGAGCAAGCTTGTGAAGCTCAGGTCCATATCGACAAGTCGGTTATCGGCTGTATACAGACGAATTGCCCGAGCTCCGATCCTGGCCCGATACTTCAACAGATGCTCAATGCTGTCATCCAGATTCGCCAAAAGCATTCCTGTGCCTTCCTGATCATCGTTTTCCAGGGCGTCGCGCAGCACTATCAGGGTGCCCATTATGTCACTGGAGCCGAACAGGCCGAGGGCCTTGGCGGCAGCATTACTATCGGCATCTTCGATAACGAAACTCTTCGTGGTATCGTTGTTGACGACCTGTATTCCCTGTCCGGCGGCATTGATCGTGGCCGTGACATCCAGACCGGAGTTGTTGAATGCATCCAGCAGATCCTGGATAGTGGTCAAGGTCGAATCATCCAGGTCAATCTCCAGACTCAGCTCACCCTGATAAATGACAATACTACCCCCCTGCAGACCCAGACCGTTGTTAAGGCTACTAAGAAGGTCTGTAGCCTTGAGAGCCGGGTCAAGATCATCACCAACCCTGTTACCGGAAAACTCTCCGAGAATGCCAAGATCGGCAGCTGTCGTGCCGGCAACTTCGGATACCTCAAAGAAAGTGACTGGATTAAGATCTTCTCCAGCCAGACTGGCGTCGATATCGCCGACAATCCCAAGGTCGGTGGCCGTGGTGCTGGTTTCATCCGCATTGGCGATGGAAAGGCCAAGCGGGACGCCGTTAGTGTCATTTATCACGAGACCGGTATTCGTGGCGTTTATCGCCATGCTTACGTTGGCCACGCCAGCAGCTGCCAGCTGAGCGTTGAATTCAGTGATCACATCACTTATCGTCTGAGTTCCTGAGAGATCAATCCGGACATCGATACCCGTCCCGTTAGTAACGCGAATTTCCCCGGGGTCCCCATCCACACCGTTGCCACTATTGAGCTTACTAAGCAGGGTGCTGTTTGAGATCTGACCGTTCTCGGTCGCTTCCAGAACAATGTTATTGCCCTCTGATCCCAACTTGGCGGTCAAGTTAGTGATGCCATCAGCGGCAAGCTGAGCGTTAATGGCGTTAATGGCGTCGTCAACAGTGGTAGCTGCTGAGATGTCGATGGTTGAAACCGGCAGGAAATCGAGATTCCGGTCGGTTATCGTAAATGTGCCCAGGTCAATGCCGCCACCGAGTTGCAGATCAGCCAACAACGTCGTCCCGACCACACCGATATTCAGGTCGGCTTCCTCCCCAAGTGTGGACAGTTGTGCCAATAGCATATCCGAGCCATTGACATTTACTGTCATGCGAAGGGATGATTCTATCTCGAACTGTATCTCCCCCCCATCCCCCTCGTAAGTCACGCCGGTGCCGGCAGCCACAAAGGGTTGCACCTTCGTTTTGAACCCGGCGAATATACGGCGGCCTTCCAGCTCACCGTTGCCGAGCTGGACCATCTGCTCTAGGATAGATCGAATCTCCTGGGCCGACGCATCACGGGCGATGTCATCATAATTGCCGTTGGCCATGGCCACCGCGATTTCCTTGGCTGATGAGACAAAATCCTTCATGTCAGCCATGGTGGCCTCATAGGTGTTCAACCAATTGAGTGCCTGGGAGATGTTTTTTCGAAATTGAGCAATCTTGGCCAGCTCCGTCCGATATCCAAGGTCCCTCATAGTGCCCAGAGGATCGTCCGAGGGCTTGTTGATCTGACGACCGGAGGACATGTTCGTTTGCAGATCCATGAAGCGCCTGATGGAGCGCT
>JAOZPL010000023.1:2372-12700 GCA_029932795.1 Candidatus Zixiibacteriota bacterium
TGATGCGCATACTTGTTATCCCTCAGCCAAAGGCTACCCGGTTACTACGGGTTGTCTCGCGGCCAGTGCGGCTTGTTACTCTTTTGTTTTGGGGACGGATCGTTCTTGTAGTCTACCACTGAAGGTTTGGACTGACGGGAATCCCTGGTTATTTTCCCCTTGATCATCCTGGCCAGGCCAAAGAGGTCCCCCTTAAGGGATTTTGATGCTTTTCTGTTTTCAGCCTGAACTTTGACATAGATTTCCTCTCGGTGGACAACCACGTTGCTTGGAGCATCAATCCCCAGTCTTACCTGTCGACCACGAACACCAAGCACGGAGACCTTGATGTCGTCACCGATAGTGATTGTCTCGCCCAACTTCCTTGTAAGTATCAGCAAATCACCCTCCGTGGTTCTCTACACACCTTGCGGTGCAGGACATTACCGTCCTACAATACCTGTCATATTAATAAGCGTATCAAGCGCCTGGTCCATCACCGTAATCACTCTGGCTGCCGCATCATAGGCGTGCTGGCACTTCACCATGTTGGCCATCTCCTCATCCAGGGAAACGCCCTGAACGGACTGCCTGGCGTTATTGACCTGATGTCTCAGAAGTTCGTAGTTGTCCGAGAGGGATATAGCCTCACTGGTTTCGACACCCAGATTTGCAACAAGGCTGCTGTAGAAATCGTTTATTGTCATTGTGTTATTGGCCATAACTGCTGCGTGTCGCAGGTCCGCCATCTGCAGCGCTACCAGGTTGTCACCATCGGGCGACGAGGAGGCGCAAACCTTATTAATATCTTGTACCACGTCCAAGTTGAGCTGGATTGTCGCCGCATCCGTGAAATCAGGGTCGAAAAACGAAACGCCCGTCAGGCTGCTCTGATAGCCATATCCGGATTCATGTATTGCATTCACTTGCTGCACCAGCGTTCGGGCCAGATCATTGAGCTCCTCTATATAGCCCGGGATAGTTATGTCACGTGATTCGGTCAGGCCAGCCAGTTCGCCGCTGAGGTTTTTCAGCCGGACTCCCGTTCCCTTCCAGACAAGATGATGAGTGGAGATACCACCATCATTGACGACGTCGGCCCCGATTTCAAACGAGTCGGAACCATCGACAATAACCATGGCACCCATATAGACGATAGTGGCCCCGTTATCCTTATCAACTGTGCGCACATCAATTATGGCCGATAGCTCATCGGTCAGACGGTCCCGTTCATCCCGGAGGTCGTTTGCCAGGTTGCCGTCCAGTTCCGCCGTCTTTATCTGGTGATTCAGGGCGCCAATCCCGGTCGTTAACCGGTTGACCTCTTCTGTCATACCGGCCAGATCACGGTCAATGGCATCTCGTAACGAGGAAAGCTGTCGAGCCAGTTGATGAAATGCGTTTATCAACTGGTCCGCTTTTGACAGAATCATACGCCTATGATTACTGGAGTCGGAGTTAGTGGAGAGATCCGACCAGGCGTCCCAGAACTGGTTCAGAAGATCATTGAGGGAACTGTCCTGTGGCTCGTTGACGAGCATTTCGATTTGTGATAGGGTTTTCTGCTTGTAAGACCATCGCCCAAAAGACTTGTTGGCTTCACGGTACTGCTGGCCGAGAAAGAGATCGCGAACATGCCGGATGTCATCCACCTGGATGCCGGTGCCGATGGAACCAAGGGGGCTAATCTCGGGAGACGATGGTGAAATGCGCACCCGCTGCCGTGTATACCCGGGAGTATCCACATTGGCGATGTTGTGACCGATTGTCTGGAGCACGAGCTGGTGAGAGAGTAACGCTCGCTTCCCAACCTCCAACCCTTGGAACAAACCCGCCCTCAGATTCTCCTGTCCACGATTATGTTGGAACCACCGGTGACATTCACACCATCCCGCGAGTAGGTTCTATCCGGTGCATTAATCCTGGCCAGCATCTCCATTGTTTTCGTTATAAACTCGCGCGACCGGTTAATCAGCATGACGTTTGTGTTCCTGGCCTGTGCGATGCGGTCGTTGAGATCCAGAATAATGTTCCGAAGCTTGAGCAGGTGTTTGGCCTGATCGGCATCGGCAAACTCAAGGAGGCGTGTGACTGTCAGGTCACCCTCAATCCTGTTGATTGCTTTGATTTCTTCAGTCAGCTTTTCGCGCTTCCTGTTTAGGATCTGGCTTTCGACAAGTTGCTCCCGCTGTTTGGCGGTAACCTCATTGAGACCATCCGGATCGTTCGTCAGCAGCATCTGTTTCTGCTGATCCAGCAACTCAAGGAAAGACTCAAAAAGGTCAGCTTCCCTGCCAATTATGTTTATCAGTTGACTAATCATATCCCATATCGGGTGCGACTTCCTGTGTTGTGATTATCGGCTCACATCCCGACCCACTTTAGGTGTTGAGCGATTTGAACTGGCAACCGCTTCCTTGAAAAAGCTGCATACCCGCGTGACATAAGCCCGGGTTTCCCTGTATGGCGGCACACCATCGTATTTTTCGACAAGACCCGGCCCGGCATTGTATGCGGCCAAGGCCAGCCTGAGATCACCAAACCTGTCGAGCAGTCTGCGAAGGTACCTGCTGCCGGCTCTGATATTGGCCACCGGATCGAACGGATCTTCCACCCCCAGTTCCTTTGCGGTCGAGTCACCAAGCTGCATAAGCCCCTTGGCACCAGCCGATGACACCGCATTTGGGTTCCCGTTGGATTCTACTTTGATCACCGATGCGATGAGAGCCGAATCCAGTTTCGTTTCCTCGGCAGCCTCATCAATGTATCGACCATACCTGGTAAGAATCGGGTCCACGATCCCCGCACGGGGGACCACCACCGGCAGGCTCACCGCCGGGCGGGGTTGCTCAATAAAACGATTCTGTTCGGTCGGCAACAGTGGGACATCCCGGTCTATTTCAATCTTCCTGAGACCTGGCTCGATGATCGGCTTCAGCAACTGCTCAGGTTCAGACGGGCTGGATTTCATGTCAAGGCGGCTTTCTACTGACTTGTAAAGCATAGCTGCAATCGACCTGCCATCACTCCGTGTGATTCGCCGGGCGACTTCCATATCGAAAAGATCGGTGAAAATATCTTTACCCAACGACCCATCAAGTCCGGCCTCGTCGGTCAGGGGGTCTTTCGGGATTGTCCTTCTCATGTTCTTCAGCATATAGTGCAGGAAAAAGGCCTCGAACTCCCTGGTAGCTTTTTGCAGCCGCACCTTCTCGGCGTCTATATCCTGCGGCTTGTAATCCCTGATTCGTTCCAGATCGGTCTGCGGAAAAACCAGGGGTGGTGTCTTGAGAGCTGCCGTCATCACAGAATCACGAGTTCAGCCCGCAGTGCTCCAGCCTGTTTGAGAGCCTGGAAGATGGCGATAATATCACGAGGCGTGGCACCGATCTTGTTCAACGCACTGGCTACATCGGACAGGTGAACCGACTCTTTAAGCTTGACGATACGGGCGTATTCCTGATCGACATTGATCGATGGTTCCTGAGTGACGACTGTTTCTCCGGCAGAGAACGGTTCCGGCTGCGAGACGATCGGGCGGGATTGGATCCTCACTGTGATTGTACCGTGAGCTATTGCAACCGGCGCGATGGTTACATGCTCGCCGGTGACAATTGTCCCGGTCTTCTCGTTTATCACGACCCGCGCCGGACCGTCCGGTACCACGAGCCGGTGTCCGATATCCGAGATAAACCGGGACCGGAGCGTGGGGTATGAAAGGGAATCCGGCACTACAACCTTAACGGAACCGCCGTCAATCGGATAAGCTGCCAGCCCATATTTTTTATTGATTGCTTCAGCCACTCGGTGGGCTGTGGTAATATCCGGATCATTGAGAGACAGATAGATTTCACGATCACTGCCGGGCACCGGAGATATGGCGTTGGTCACTTTAGCACCACCCGGGACCCTGCCCACCAGAGTATAGTTATTAATGATCTTGTTGGCTTCGTCAACCTGTACGTTGAAACCTCCAATGGAAACCGGCCCCTGCGCCATCGCTCGAACTGTCCCCCCCGGATCAGATAGCGGGGTGAGAATGAGAGTCCCCCCCTGCAGCGAAGAGGCGTCACCAATCGAAGACACGGTCACATCGAAATGGGAACCTGCCGTCTTCTGTGACGACAGGCGGGCAGTAACCATCACCGCTGCCACGTTCTTCACCTTCAGCTTCCTGGGGTCAACAGTGATTCCAAGATGGTCCATCATGTTGGTCATTGACTGAACCGTGAACTGCGTGCCGCTGCCATCACCCGTCCCATCCAGGCCAATGACCAGACCGTAACCGATCAGGTCCACTTCCTGCTTGTCCTGAAATGAACAAATGTCTTTAATCCGCACCTTGGCGGCATCGGTTATAACGGGCAGCAGGAGTGTGACCAGATAAAAAGCGAGGGGCAGGCCGATGGGCGCTACCAGTCGGCTGTAAAGAACAGCTAACATGACGACCTCCTAAAATATCCAGTTGACCAGGCGCGAGACAATACCGGGCCGGGTGCTGGTACTGGTATTCCCTTTGCCGGTGTATGTTATCTCAGCATCGGCAATCAGATAGGATGCGATGGTGTTGTCCGGCTTTATGTCCTTGGAGCGGACAACACCGCTTAGCGTCAAGGTCTCCTTGTCACCTGATATGCCGGTGACCCGCGAGCCTTCGATAACCAGATCACCATTCTCCCGAACGGCTACGACAGTCACGGACATCCGGGCACGAATCGTACCGTTGCGGATGTTTTCCCCCTTACCGTCGAAGTTGTTCTTCATCTTGGCGTCGGCACTGAATAAAGGGATACGTCCCAGTATCGGCCCGATACCGGGACCGCCAGAAAGCTCAGCCTTGCCACTTTTCTCCGTTTTGGACTCGACCTGACTTTTAGCCTGGCTCTGTTCGACAATGAGAACAGTCAGGATATCACCCACCTTGTGGGCTTTGATGTCAGAGAAAAGTGATTGCCCCTTACCGAAATCCTCGCCCCTGAGCTTCAGGGAAAATGGTAAGAGGAGCATAACAACGATCAGGATGACAATCTTTTTCATATTGCACTCCAGATACTCCGACCCTGTAAGTTCACGGATCGATCACCACTGATTTGCGATCGGCCACCCGGGCCTTGATGACCTTGCCTGAAGCCATGTTTTTAACTCTGATCAGCTGTCCTACCGAACCGGATTGCAACACCCTGCCCGGTGCGGTGACCGTGTACAGGTCGCTGGCATAGATAATGGAGACCTCCCTCCCGACTTCAATGTCAGGCACCGGCTCAATCGCTCCGGTCATGAGAATCCGCCCTTTGCTCAGATTTCTTTTTAACCTGTGTCCATAGACAACGTCGAACGAACAAACCGGACGCTCCCGCAGGGAGGTAACCTCCATTCTCTTCATTTCAAGTTTTTCAGCCGCCAACTCTTCATGCCTCTTGAGCCTTTCGGCTGCGACGAGGACTTCGGCATATTTCTTTACTCGCAGCCGCACCTGGCCTCTCTCTTTGACGGTTCCTGCGCTCTCTAACTCCACCAGCACGGTGAACAGGCCCAGTGGTTCTCTGGGCGACAAAGAACGAATATTGAGGTTCTCAGATCGGCAGATGTCGGTTCTCAGCGGGTTGGCAAGGATTTCTATGCTATACCAAGCAGTGTCGAGATTGTACTCATCGACTATCCACCTGACCACAAGCTCGTTGATGGTCGCCCCCGCGCCGGATACAGCCGGCAACGTAACCAGCAGCAGCCCGGCAGCAAGAGATGTCAACAGTCGTGCCATAATTTTATCTCTTGATGTTGTTGGCGATGGCGGCCATGTCGTCAGCAGTCTCGATGGCTTTCGAATTCATCTCATACGCTCGCTGGGCGACAATCATATTGACCATCTCATCCACCACGTTGACGTTTGACATCTCCAGGTATCCCTGGTTCAACTCGCCCAGTCCGCTCTGGCCGGCCACGTCGGTTAGCGGATCACCGGAAGCTGATGTTTGTATCAGCAGGTTGCGACCGATAGCCGACAGGCCGGCCGGGTTTATGAAACGGGCGAGTTCGATCTGTCCGATCTCAGAAGCTTCATCCTGTCCGTACTGGAGAACTTCAATCGTGCCGTTCTTACCGATTGCCACCGAAATGGTATCTTCAGGCACCGTTATCTCCGGTATGAGAAAATACCCGTCACTGGTGACAATACGTCCCTCCCCTGTAATCTTGAAAGCGCCGTCGCGGGTGTAGGCGGTGGAGCCGTCCGCCCTCTGTATCTGAAAAAAACCGTCACCGTCAATGGCAATGTCAAAAGGATTGCCGGTCTGCTGAAGAGTGCCGGCAGTGAATTGACGGACCGTAGCCGCCGGGCGAGTGCCGTAGCCGATAGCCAGTTCGGTGGGAACCTCACTGCCCACTGCCGTTATCGAACCGGCTCGGCGAAAGTTCTGATAGAGCACATCCTGAAACTCTATCTTGCTCTTCTTGAATCCGGTGGTGTTGACGTTGGCCAGGTTGTTGGCGATGTTATCAACGTTCATCTGCTGACTCGCCATTCCGGTGGCGGCCGTGCGCATGGCTTTGATCATCTCATCACTCCTGCCTTTAGACTTTTTATCATCCTATCTGCCGCCCGCGACTTTGCCCAATAGATGGTCCAACGATTCGTCCTGTGTCTGTAACGCCCTGGCGTTTGCCTCGTACGCACGATACGAAACAAGCATATCCACCATCTCGCGGACGATATCGACATTTGAGGTTTCCAGGTACCCCTGACGGATAGTCGCACTGCGGACTGACACGAGCTCCTCCCCCTCGGGTACTGCAAAGAGCGACCCACCGAGTCTCTCCAGTCGATCTATATCCATAACCGATTTGGGTACAATCCTGCCGGCCGGCAGTCCATCGACTTCTACTTCGCCCGTTCCGGCGACTGTCAAATGCCCCTGGCCAACCTCAATCGGCCCCCCTTCACCGGTTACCAGATAACCACCCGGGAAAACGAGAAATCCGTTGGCGTCCACCTCGAAAGCACCCGAGCGGGTAAGCACGGTACGACCGTCAGGAGCCTGAAGAGTAAAGAAGCCATCCCCCTCGAGAGCCAGATCAAGAGGATTATCTGTCTTATCAAAGACACCGGGAGCAAAATCAACATGAACCCTGTCGATCATCGGTCTCTCCCAATCGGCCTTTTTGATCATCCGCTTCTCCGTGGCCCGGGAGAGCTCTTTGGTGAACAGCCTGTCCTTCTTGAAACCGGTTGTTCCAGCGTTGGCGATGTTGTTGGCCAGCATTTCCTGCTTCCGAACATGGGGCATCATTGCAGACGCTGACGTATACATTCCCTTAATCATAGAATCCTCCAGTGCTGACATAGCAGCACCTGTGCCGAGATGGGCGCTGTTGCTGTAAGCCTATGCAGTGCTGGGACTTGTGGGGTTTACAGAAAGAGTTGGATCGGGAAAAGACGACTGAAAGCGGAAGGATTTTCTACTTTTGTCAAGAAATGTTTTCTATGCTTCCGGTGACCCTCTTACAACCCCCTGTTTGACCAGATTTAGGAAGTCAGTTGCATACCACGACTCGACCCGGCAAAAAGCTTTTGTATACATCTATGCTTCGCTCTATATTATTAATGTCAGGAAATGCTGAATTTCCAGGCACTTGAAGTGTTCACCGGGAAACACCACGGGATTAATTCATTTTCCGACGAAGGAATCCCGGAAAGCACACTTTTTGCATCAAGGATTGTGTCAAAGAAAGCTGCATCTATGCACAATACTCTGAGTACACTTGTCAGCCTGACTCTCGTTTTGGTTGCATTCATTTTCTCGCCTCCGGCGCAGGCAGTGGACGACGATCCCAACGATCCTGACAGCGTGATAGTCGATTCTGTGGTTGCCTATACCACCACGGGCAATGCTGTGGTACCGGTGAGTTTTGTCAACGATGAAATGCTAGCTGGGATTGAGATAACGCTCCGCCATAATTCAACTCAGGCCGTAATAGAGTCGTTTTCCTTCCTTGGTGGACGGTTGGAAACAACCGGCATCAAAGGTATGATGATAGAGGATGACTCAACGGTCGCCGTAATATATGCCATCGACTCAATTCCGGCAGGCAATGGCCTACTGGGTAACCTCTGTTTTTCCTTCCCGCAAGGCATTTCCCCGGAGACGATCACGATCGATACTACAACTATTGTGGATGGTCATACAGTACACTCAACCATCTTTACTGACACTTTGTTCACTGAGTTCACCCCGCAATTCAAAAGGGGTTACCTTGATATTCAGGAACCCCCCATGTCATGGGACAGCGTCTGGTTGAATGATGCCACTGCCGGGGCGGGCCAACCGGTAGCGGTGGAGGTTCTATTCTTCAATGAGGAAAACGTTAAGGACTTGGTAGTGGCGCTGGATTATGGCTCCAACGATTACCTACTCTACGACTCGGTGTCGTTCCAGGGTACGAGGGAGATGCCACCCTACATTAACAGTATGCCCGTGCAGAATCAGCAGTCCAGCCATGAACTCCGGTTGCAACTCACTTTCGACGACGCCAATCCTCTAACACCGGGGACAGGTCTTATCGCCAGCCTCTTTTTCACAGTCGATTCGGAAGCGCCGGACACGTTGATAATTATTGACACCACGGCAGTCTTCGCCGGTTCCGTACACACCTCGGTGACACCCGTTATCGGGGAGCCCTTCACACCATTCTTTACTGCCGGATCGGTTGAGATCATGACCTCCACGGATGTGATTGACGTGACGCCTGACGGTGCGCTGCCGTCAAGTTTCGCGCTGGCACAGAACTATCCCAATCCCTTCAACCCGACCACGGTCATACAGTTTAGCCTACCAACTGGTAACCATGTTCATCTTGATGTCTTCAATCTGTTGGGACGTAAAGTCTGCTGCCTGGTTGATCAACATCTGCCGGCCGGCATTCATCAGGTAATATTCAACGGTCGCTCAGAGAGAGGACGCCCGCTTGCTTCCGGAGTCTATTTCTACCGGGTAATGGCCGGCAAGTACACGGAAGTGCGCAAGATGGTACTTCTGAAATAAAGCCATCCCTCAGGATTGATGGCGGCGACGCTGATTGTTAGCTGCGATCTCGTCGGTCTCCTTGCTCTCCAGACGCTCCACCTCTTTTAAGAACCTGGCCAACTGCTTTTCTTTGAGTTTTTCATATATCTGGCGTTCCCTCGAAGCCTTGATCAATGCCTGATGTTGTGCTTCCGCTTCCTTCTCCAATCCACGGAGGAGTCCTACGCCGGCCAGGGAGTCACGCTTGAGTTTAAGCAAGTACCGCGAACAGATAAGGAGTTCAGCTATCGAGAGCCTGCCGGACAGACGGATCCTCTGTCGTTCCAGAATGCTTTCACGATTGGTATCGAGTTGCGCCAGGTGATCCTTTTGACTCATCACTTTCTCAACGGCGACAGAATGTTCCTTCTGCCGCTCCTTTTCAACGTGAGACTTTACATTAAGGATCGGCTCCAGCCGATATTTGAATTTCTTCATGACACTCCTCTTCAGGAGTCAAAAATGGCAGCCAGTTCTCGCTTCGAGGTATCGTGATCGGCGTACTCGTCAATCCCCTGGCGGAAGAACTCGTTGATGGCATCGATTTTTGAGATGGCGTAATCGATCTTCTCATTGGAACCCTTAACGTATGCGCCAATATTAATGAGATCCTCTGCTTCCCGGTAAGTCGCCACCAACTCCCGCACCCGCCCCGCCAGAACTAACTCTTCAGGTGTCGCCACTTCCTTCATAAGGCGGCTGATCGAATCGAGGATGTCAATCGCCGGGTACTGATTCAGTGCGGCCAGCCGCCGTGATAGTGAAACATGGCCGTCGAGGATTGAACGTACAGCGTCGGAGACTGGTTCGTTGAAATCATCACCCTCCACCAGCACCGCGTATAAACCGGTAATCGATCCGTGCTCCGTGTTCCCGGCTCGTTCCAGGAGACTGGGCAAAAGAGCATAAACCGATGGCGTATATCCCCGGGTAGCCGGTGGCTCGCCAATCGCCAGACCGATCTCCCGCTGAGCCATGGCAACGCGCGTGACCGAATCCATCAACAACATGACATCTTTTCCCTGGTCTCGGAAGTACTCGGCGATAGTCGCGGCGACCATAGCTCCCTTAATCCTGAAAAGGGCCGGCTGGTCGGAACTGACCGCCACCACAACGGAGCGTTTCAACCCCTCAGGTCCCAGATCACGCTCGATGAACTCGCGCACCTCGCGTCCCCTCTCCCCTACCAGAGCCACGACATTGACGTCAGCCGAGGAACCGCGCGCCATCATGCCAAGCAGGATCGACTTGCCTACACCCGACCCGGAAAAGACACCCATCCGTTGCCCA
>JAOZPL010000282.1 GCA_029932795.1 Candidatus Zixiibacteriota bacterium
CTTTATAACCTGATTACTTACTATATCATGTCTGCTGATCCGGTTGGTTCCCGGGTGATTGCCAACAAGTTCAAGATGGGATTGTCCCCGGCAACTATCAGAAATACGTTGCAGGACCTTGAGGAACTCGGCCTGGTTGAGCAACCGCACACATCAGCTGGCCGGATACCAACTGATATCGGCTACCGGGTGTATGTGGACTATCTTCTCAAACCGGATGTCCTGACCGAGGCGGAGAAAAAGGCGATAAGGAGCACAATTCTACGTGAGGGGCGGGGGATCAATGAAATGCTGGGTCAGACGGTAAAGGTGTTGGGGGATATCACTAATCAGCTTGGCCTGTCGATAGCTCCGCGGTTTGAAGAGGGTATCCTTGAGAGTCTGCGGCTCATTCCTATCTCCGACGGGCGGCTGATGGTGGTCGTGATAGTGAAATCCGGCCTGGCACGATCAGTAATTCTGGAAGTTGAGGCGAACGTCTCGGAATCTTTTCTCCAGGATGTTGAGCGGACGCTTAATGAACGTCTGGCCGGTTTAACATTAGCCGCCGTTCGGGAAACGATTTCGGAGCGGATGGCCGATATTACCGGGGAGGGGCGTCTTATCAAGCTGGTGATCGATGCCAAAGAAAGAATCTGGACCGAGGATCGAAGCGAAGATTTCCATTACGCAGGGGCTGACAAGCTGCTGGACAAACCGGAATTTACTGACCGTCGGCGTCTCTCAAGATTGATGCAGGTTCTCGAAGATGGCCGAGTGCTTTCGGATTTTCTTAGCCAGGCGCAAACGGAAGGTCTGGTTATTACTATCGGCAAGGAGAACAGGATCAACGAAATCATGAACTGTTCCTTGGTAACATCGACATACCGGGTCGGCAATATCACCGGGGCCATCGGCATCATCGGACCGACACGTCTGCCATATGCCAAGGCGGTTTCAATTGTCGAGTACACGGCTCGGTCAATTACCGAGGTTCTTTCCAGGATGAACAACATGTGGGATGGCTGATCGTATGGGCAGCGAGGAGAATCCTGAAATGGAAGAAAAGACTCGTTCTGATAAGCCGATTCAAAGGAAGAAGAGCAGAGATAGCCGGGTGACCAATCAGGAGGCTGAAGCCGCGGTGCCGAAGGCTGCTGAGGAAAGCGCCGGGCAGGATGAAAAGGCAGTGATCAGCGCGGAGTTATCGGAAGAAGAAAAGCTTCAGGCCCGGGTTGATGATCTCGAGGACAAACTCCTTCGAACGATGGCTGACTTTGACAACTACAAAAAGCGGGTGGCTAACCAGTATGAGGAACTGATCCGTTCAGCCAATGATCGCCTGATAGGTGAAGTCCTTGAGGTTGTCGACAATCTCGAACGCGCCTTGCAACACAGCAATGACGAGACTGATCAGGAGACGGTGCGCCAGGGAACAGAGATGATCTTCAACCAAATGCGAGACCTGCTGGAGAGATATGACGTCAAGGCGATTGATGCTATCGGCAAGCCGTTTGACCCACATTACCACGAGGCGCTGATGCAGATAGAATCAGAAGAATACGATAAAGGCATTGTGGCCCTGGAGATCAAAAAGGGGTACACAATCGGAAGGCGAGTGATTCGTCACAGCAAGGTCGGGGTCAGTAGCGGGAAAGGGCACCGGGAAGAAACAACAGAGGGAAAAGGAGAGCAGACATAAATAAAACAGACGCAGCACGCGGCAGAAGAATGCAGTGCGCATGCAATCTGAAGTTCATAGTAAAAGTTGAGGAAGAAGAGAGTCAATTTTCTCAGAGGAGTCAGGAATTATGGCAAAAGTGATCGGTATTGATCTGGGAACAACAAATTCGTGCGTGGCTGTCTTGGAAGGGAAAGACGCCGTGGTTATTCCCAATCAGGAGGGTTCCCGAACCACACCATCGGTGGTGGCCTTCACCAAGGATGGTGAGCGCCTGATGGGTGCCGCAGCCAAACGTCAGGCCGTGACCAACCCGGAGAACACGGTTTTCTCCGTCAAGCGATTCATGGGCCGTCGACACCACGAAGTTTCTGAGGAAGAAAAGATCGTCCCATACAAGGTGACGGAGGATGCACAGGGAAATGTTCTTATCGAGGTGGCCGGCAAGAAGGTAAAACCACCGGAAATCTCGGCAATGATTCTGCAGTATCTAAAGAAGGCTGCGGAAGACCATCTCGGAGAGGAAGTCAAACAGGCGGTCATTACGGTGCCGGCCTATTTCAACGACTCGCAGCGCCAGGCGACCAAGGACGCCGGTAAAATCGCCGGTCTGGAGGTGCTTCGCATTATCAATGAGCCGACGGCGGCCTCGCTGGCCTACGGTTTGCAGAAGAAGCGGAATGAAAAAATTGCGGTTTTCGACCTGGGTGGAGGAACATTTGATATCTCTATTCTTGAGATCGGTGACGGCGTTTTCGAAGTCCGTTCCACCAATGGTGATACCCACCTGGGCGGGGATGATTTCGACCAGGTGATTATCGACTGGATGGCGGACGAGTTCCGGAAATCGCAGGGGATTGATCTCCGTAAGGATAGGATGGCGTTGCAGAGACTGAAGGAGGCGGCGGAAAAGGCAAAGGTAGAGCTTTCCTCAACCATGCAGACTAATATAAACCTGCCGTTCATCACAGCCGACCAGTCCGGACCCAAACATCTGGATTTGTCACTCACCCGGTCCAAGTTCGAACAGCTTTGCGAGCATCTGGTAGAGCGAACGATTGGCCCGTGCAAGGCGGCGTTGGCGGATGCCAAGCTTTCGTTTGGTGACATCGATGAAGTTGTGCTCGTGGGCGGCATGACCCGCATGCCTAAGGTTGTGGAGGTGGTCAAGGAGACGTTTGGCAGGGAGCCCCATAAGGGCGTTAACCCGGACGAGGTTGTTGCCGTTGGTGCAGCCATCCAGGCGGGTGTACTGGCCGGTGATATGCAGGATATTGTGCTGCTTGATGTTACTCCTTTATCGCTCGGTATCGAAACCCTCGGTGGCGTGAACACGGTTTTGATTGAGCGCAACACGACCATCCCTACCAAGAAATCACAGATATTCTCAACCGCAGCCGATAACCAGCAGGCGGTATCGATTCACGTGCTGCAGGGAGAACGCAAGATGGCAATTGACAACCGGACGCTTGGAAAATTCGACCTCGTCGGCATCCCACCAGCGCCGCGCGGTATTCCCCAGATTGAAGTCACGTTCAATATCGACGCCAACGGAATTGTGAATGTTGGCGCCAAGGATATGGCAACCGGTAAGGAACAGTCGATCAGGATAGAGGTCTCTTCCGGTCTCTCCGATGATGAGGTTGAGCGTATGGTCAGCGATGCCGAGAAATACGCTGACGAGGACAA
>JAOZPL010000283.1:0-898 GCA_029932795.1 Candidatus Zixiibacteriota bacterium
CCCGCTACTTCCCGTTCGCTCGTGTAGAGCGTTATCTGAAATGGAGCAATGATATCCTCAGGGGCAAATTCCCCCCGGTGCGGCATATCCAGGGGATCGTACAAAACCTCACCCGGATAAAACACCCCGACCAGACCGGAGATCACAACCAAGATAAAGATCTTGATGGTTTTGGAGCGACGGGTGGGCGTGGAGATCTGGCGACTCTCAGCCTGCGCTCTCAGCAACCTCTTGAGCTTGCGCTTCAGTTTTAGAAGTAACGCAAACATATGGGGGCAACCTCCGTTTCGCCCTAGCCCTTTCTCCTGCGATTCTCGTACCGCTCGTAAGCCTTGATTATACTCTGGACGAGGTGGTGGCGAATGACGTCCTTTTCAGTCAGATATGTAAACACGATTCCAGGGACATCCTTTAGTATCTTCTGTACCTTAACAAGACCGGAGGCTCGTCTGTCGTCAAGATCAATCTGAGTTATGTCGCCGGTTATAACGGCCTTGGATTTCTCACCTATGCGGGTCAGGAACATCTTCATCTGGGCGCTGGTCGTGTTCTGGGCTTCATCTAGAACCACGAAGGCCTCATTGAGTGTGCGTCCCCTCATGAAGGCCAGAGGGGCGATTTCAATCACACCCACTTCCAGCAGCTTGCGGATTTTATCCGGCTGCAGCATATCGTAGAGAGCATCATAGACTGGACGAAGATACGGGTCAACTTTGGCCCGGATGTCTCCCGGAAGGAAACCCAGTGACTCACCGGCCTCCACCGCCGGACGGGTAAACACGATCCGATTGACCTTTTTGGCTTTCAGCTCGGCCACCGCCATAGCCACCGCCAGGTACGTCTTACCGGTTCCGGCCGGGCCGATGGAAAAGACGATGTCGTGCTTGTCCACGGCCTC
>JAOZPL010000283.1:908-3346 GCA_029932795.1 Candidatus Zixiibacteriota bacterium
AGGCCTCCACGTATTTCGTCTGGCCAATCGTTTTCGGTTTGATAGTCTTTCTGAGCGCACTGGTCAGTAACGTCTCGGTAGAGATACTCTCAGCGGGACTGGTGCCGTTCTCCCGAACCATGACTATGGCGTAATTCACATATTGCTCGGTGATGACATCTCCCTGCCTGATTCGGGTGGTCAGGTCGCCCAGGAGGCGGAGAATCTGTTCCACCTCGCGTGGCTCACCCTCGATGTAGACGACATCCCCCCGCGCCACGATCTTGGCCATAAAGTGCGAATCGATTATGCGCAGAAAAACGGAGTTCTGCCCGAAAAGGAGACGCTGGTCAATCCCTTCGATGCTGAACGAAGCTGTTTTCTGATTATTCAATTCAAGACTCATGCACAACTCATTCTGACCGGTCAGTTCCCCTGATAACCAAACCGAGTTCCTCAAGCTGTTCCGGGTCAAGGGGAGACGGGCAATTGTCCATTAGCGAGGCAGCATTGGTTGTTTTGGGAAACGCGATTACATCGCGGATGGTCTCAGTGCCGGTCATCAAGGCCACCAGGCGGTCGAGACCTAGCGCGACACCGGCGTGGGGCGGCGCACCATATTCAAACGCCCGCAACAGGAAGCCAAACATTCTCTCCGCCCGTTCACGACTAATACCGAGTATCTCTAGGACCTTCTCCTGAAGTTCCCGGCGGTTGATTCGCTGTCCGCCGGAGCCGATCTCCCAACCATTGACCACGAGATCGTACTGAAGCGCTCTCGCCCGTCGCCAGGGATGGCTCGGTTCTGAGACGGACTTTGAGGATGAAAAACCTTCCTCTATCAGAGAGAGGTCCTCTTCCATCGGGTGAGACACGATATTATGCATAGCCACCAGACGTTCAGCCTCTTCATCGTAGTCAAAAAGTGGAAACTCCGTCACCCAGAGAAAATTGAATTCGTCCCTCTTCCTGAGACCATGTTCCTGAGCCAGGTGAAGCCGAAGCTGCCCCAGGATTTTCTCCGCTTTGTATGATTCGTCGGAGACGATGAACAGGGCATCACCCTTTCCAACGCTCGCCTCCTTGCATAGCTTATCCTTGATAGATTCACCGATGAATTTCAGAATGGGTGACTTATCCCCCGATTCGGTGCGAAGAATGTACGCCAGCCCGCCAGCCCCCAGGTCTTTGGCAATAGTAGTCAGATCGTCGAGCTGCTTGCGTGAATAAGAACCACCTCCCTTGAGAGTTATCCCTTTTACCACCCCTCCGGACGCAACATTCTCGGTGAAAACCATAAACCCACACTCCCGGACAATTGCGGAGAGATCGACAATCTCCATGCCAAAGCGAAGGTCCGGTTTGTCGGTCCCCCACCGACTCATGACCTCATGAAAGGTGAAACGAGGGAAAGGGGTCTCCACCTCAATATCCAGTACTTTCTTGAAAACGTCGGCCATCAGGTCCTCTCCCATGGCAAAGACGTCTTCCGGAGTGACAAACGACATCTCCACATCGACCTGTGTGTGCTCCGGCTGACGATCCGAGCGAAGGTCTTCATCACGCAGGCAGCGAGCAATCTGAAAATACTTGTCGAATCCGGCAACCATCAGAATCTGTTTAAGCAGTTGTGGCGACTGCGGCAGAGCGTAGAACCGACCGCGCTGCACGCGACTGGGAACAACATAGTCACGGGCACCTTCGGGAGTCGAACGGATCAGAAGCGGCGTCTCGATCTCGTAGAAGCCGACTGCACTCATATAGTTGCGAACCGCCAGCGTGATCTCGTGGCGCCTGCGGAGGTTGTCCTGGTACTTCCTGCGACGAAGATCGAGATAACGGTATTCCAGGCGAAGCTTCTCGCTGGCAGTGGTCTCTTCAACAATCTCAAACGGGGGAGTTTTGGATCCGGACAGAATGTGATATTCCCCAACTACAACTTCCACTTCGCCGGTTGGCAGCTTTTGATTGACTGTCCCTTCCGGCCGCCGCCTGACTTTTCCCTTGACCGCAACGACATACTCAGCCCGGGACCGCTCGGCATCGGCCAGCATCCGGGAATCGAGCGCCTCCGGGTCAACAACGACCTGGGTAATACCATAGCGGTCGCGCAGGTCGATGAACAACACACCGCCAAGATTGCGGTAACCGTTCACCCAGCCGTTAAGGCGGACCGTCCGGCCCTCGTCGGTCGGGCGCAGTTCACCGCAGGTATGGGTTCGTTTGAGCTCTGAAAACGGGGGCACTAAGTCCTCGTTAACCTCCTCTATATTATTGTGTTATCGGCAATTCCAGCCTGCCATTGAGACCAGAGCCGACAACCAAACCCGGCCAAAAGTACGCTTTTCGATTTGGGAAGTCAAGAGGGTGCTGGAAGCCTGTATTGTCAGTGTCACACTGTTACGGCCAGTATCTCACACTGTCAGGCCACCAGGCAACTGACCAATAATGCTCTTCTT
>JAOZPL010000284.1 GCA_029932795.1 Candidatus Zixiibacteriota bacterium
CCTTGTTTTCGTAATAGGTGTAAGATGAACTCTATGACCGGATTCGGCAGAACCGTAGTAAAAGACAGACTGGGCGTACTGACAATCGAAATCTCGACTATCAACAGCCGCTATCTGGAACTGAATATTCGGCTGCCGCGATCCTACAGTTCGCTCGAAGCAAAGGTCAGAGAGTTTCTTGGTGGTGTCTTCGACCGGGGGAAGATCAATGTCAATGTCGGCCTGGAAGGGCCAGACGAGGCGACCGACAGATTCATTATTAATAAGGCGGCTGCAAGAGCCTATACTCGGCAGCTTGCTGAATTAAAAAAGGAGCTCAAACTCTCCGGGGAACTGACGGTCAGTGACCTGGTGACGCTTCCCGAAGTTGTCTGCCCTGAAAAGTCAGAGTCGAACATGGATCTGGCCTGGGAGAGACTCAAAAGGGGACTTCAGCGGGCAACCTCTCAGGTGGTAGCAATGCGAGGCGGGGAAGGACGAGCAATGGCCGCCGACATGCGGAAGCGATTGCAGGCGCTTACCCGTCACGTTCGGCAGATCGAACGGAAGACAGCCAACTCCGTGCGGACTTATGCCGAAAAACTGAGCACTCGGATTGAGCAACTGCTTCAGGCGCCCGTTCGTGATCGCGTGCGGCTGGAAGAGGAAATCGCTCTCTTCGCCGAGCGGACCGATATTGGCGAGGAATGCATTCGATTTAAGAGCCATATTGACCAGTACCGGTTAACGTTGAAAGCCGGGGACGCCATAGGCCGGCGGTTGAATTTTATACTTCAGGAGATGAACCGCGAAGCCAATACGATGGGCGCCAAGAGCGCCGACTTTGGTATCTCCTCCGATGTTATCTCTCTCAAAGAGGAGATTGAAAAACTGCGTGAAATGGTGCAGAACGTTGAGTAATCAGCAGAGGAGGGTGCCGATCAACTACAAGAAAACCGGTAAAATGGTCATAATATCATCCCCTTCCGGCGGTGGGAAAACCTCCATCTGTCGCAGATTACTCAACCCGGCGCGAAAAAAGCAAGGCTGGCGGTTTTCTGTCTCGTTTACCACTCGAGAAGCCCGCACTGGTGAAAAAAACGGTCGGGAGTATTTCTTCGTATCCGATCAGGAATTCGACCGTCTTCAGAAGCAGGGGTCTTTCGCGGAAAGCTTCAAGGTTCACCTGTACAAGTATGGCACTCCACGAGAGCCGATAGAGAAGGTTCGGAAGGAGGGAGGTGTGATGGTGTTCGATGTCGATGTCGAGGGCGCACGGCGATTACATCAGGAGTATCCGGATGCCATCGCCATTTTTATCCTGCCGCCGTCGATTGCCGCCCTCAAGGATCGACTTAAGAAACGCGGCACTGAGACAAATGAGCAACTGGCAGTTCGGTATGAGAATGCCCGGATAGAGATGAAAACATTTCGGGACTATAATTTTGACTATGTTGTTGTGAATCAGGAACTTAATGAGGCCGTGAAACAGGTACTCGCTATTGTGGAGGCGCATGGCTGCCGCATTGAGAATGTTGATGAGGAACAACTGCGTAGAATAACAGGTTAATATATAGATTCTTAGCTAGGAGTTTGAAATGCCGTATTTACCGATGGATGATCTTGATAAAGTTACCAGGAACCGTTATGAGGCTGTGATCATCGCTGCCCAGCACGCTCGGTTTCTTAACTCGCAGCGCCTGGCCCAGTTGGAGAAGCTCGGCGAGGAGGTAGCGGTCGAAGTGGACGCTCGCAAAATCACGATGGTGGCCCTGAAAGATCTGGTCGAAGGTAAAGTTCAGTACCAACGTTCCGATACGGAGTAATTACACACGCAACCACCCATGTGCACAGGAACGTCTGATGGCCAAGAATCTTGTCATTGTTGAATCGCCTGCCAAATCACGCACTCTTGCCCGTTTTCTGGGCAAGGATTTCGGTATCATTTCGACGGTTGGACACATTGTCGATTTACCGAAATCCCGCCTGGGAGTTGACGTCGACAACCAGTTTGAACCCTCGTACACGGTGATCAAAGGGAAAGAGAAGGTCATTACTGAGTTGAAAAAAGCCGCCAAGAAGGCAGCCAGGATCTATCTGGCGCCTGATCCTGACCGTGAAGGGGAGGCGATAGCCTGGCATGTGGCCAACAAGCTCAAAGGGACCAAAGCGGACTGTGTCCGAATCACCTTTAATGAGATCACCAAATCAGCTGTTACAGAAGCGGTTAAAAACCCGCGTGCAATTGATCTCAACCTCGTCAATGCTCAACAGGCCAGGCGGGTGCTTGACAGGCTGGTCGGCTACATGGTCTCACCTTTCCTGTGGAAGACTGTTGCCCGGAACCTCTCCGCCGGGCGGGTCCAATCAGTAGCACTGCGACTTGTTTGTGAGCGCGAACAGGAAATCAAAGAATTCGTCTCGCAGGAATATTGGAACATAAGTGCCGTTCTTGCTAACGACAAGAAGGAACAGCTCCTGGCTAAGCTGTTCTCGATTGACGGTAAGAAAATGGTTAAAGCTGGTGATAAGGGGCCGAAGAAAATTACCATTACCTCCAAGGCAGACGCGGACCGGATTCTGGCAGAACTCAGGAAGCAAGAGTTCACCGTAGCTGATATCAAGAGAACCGAGCGCATTCGCAAGCCGTTGCCGCCGTTTATCACCGCCAGTCTGCAGCAGGAAGCGGCCAAGGTCTATGGGTTCTCTCCGAAACAAACAATGTCTCTGGCGCAGAAGTTGTATGAAGGCATTGAGATCGGCGACGAAGGTCCCACCGGTTTGATCACTTATATGCGCACTGATTCCACTCGGATATCGAAGGAAGCTCTCCAGGCTGTCCGGGAATACATAGATGGGGAGTTTGGGAAGGAGTATGTGCCTTCCAAGGCAAACTTCTACGGAAAGAAGAAATCCGCCCAGGATGCCCATGAGGCAATACGTCCGACATATTTCTCTCTATCGCCACTCAGGATACGAAAGCATCTGACACCCAAACTGTTCAAGCTCTATTCACTCATTTGGAACCGTTTTGTCGCCTCACAGATGAAAAGTGCCAAGTTTGATGTAGAGACGGTTGATATCTCCGCCGGAAGATTCCTGCTGCGGGCAAGTGCCCAGAGGATAAAGTTCGACGGGTTCCTCCGCATCTACCGTGAGGCCAGAGAGCCGGAAGAGAATGGTAATGGCAACGGCGATGTTGAAGCGCTACCTTGCCTTGCTAAAGGGGAGAGGCTCGATCTTGTCGAATTAAAGCCGGCTCAGTCGTTTACGAAACCGCCCCCGCCTTATTCCGAGGCGATGCTGGTAAAGCGTC
>JAOZPL010000285.1 GCA_029932795.1 Candidatus Zixiibacteriota bacterium
TAATCGACACCATTCACAATCTCCCGCCCCTCGAAGAAAACACCGTTATACGTACGGTCAAGCCTGAGCGAGTCCGAGATATCACGAATAGCCTGATCGGCCATGCCGGGGCCGTTCTGCGACAGTGCTGTAATCAGCACTTTCAGTCTTTTTCGCCAGCACTGCTCGATGATAGCATACGTCATTGGGTGCAGTTCAGCCAGACTGTTCGGATCATAATCGATGGCCACCATCACAATCTCACCCGGTGGAAGAGTATCAATGAATTCGAAGATCGATTTTACTTCCTGCTCGACCAGAATGGGAACCTGGAAAGGAATGATATAAGAACCAATGCAGACGATTATCAAAGCGAGGAAGATCCACCGCCTGTCGAGCCTCATCAGTTTATCAAAAATGTTCATGGCCGACCTCCTTACCCTCTCCCCATGTATCCGCGTTCGATCCCCAGTATCACTTTGAGCGCCGTAGCGACGATACCAAGGCCGATGCCGATAACAATTGCCCTCTGCGCTGCCAGATTAGGGACATTCATCAGCCAGTTAGAGGTCCTGGCCATGTAGTCACCACAGATAAACGACAGGTAAGGGTTGAACCTGAGCATCACTATCAGGGCGGCCAGCAGAAGCAGGGATGCCAGTAAGTTCCGCGCCCGGAACGCTCGATAAGCAGCAGAAGCGATAAAAAATGCCAGCAGCGAAAACATGGTCGAGAGAATGGGGATTAAAATATAATCAAAAAAGGAGCGGAACAAGGTGTTCTGCAGACCTTCGGCCGTCATGAAATAAAACGCCCAGGTGTCGTCGAAGATACCGATCAGAATTGAAACACCCAGGAACAATCCAGCCAGTCCCAGGTAAAGCAGGGCTGATCGTTTTGTAATCATAGCCTGGATTATCATTCCGATAGTGAGCATCACTGTCACAATGAAGACAAGATACCAACCCCAGGAATCACCGTTTCTGCCGGTGAAGCCGAACAGGATCATGGTGAACAGACCCAGCAGCGTCACGTAGGCATACGGCCAGTTCGGTTTCCTGGTTCTGATCTTGTCAACCGACACACGATACAGCGACCATATTCCCAGGGCGAGGGCAAAGATGCCTATAATATAGATCCAGTCGAGAAGGAACTCGTATATCCATTCGGATGACTCATGAGGGACAAAGTACTGAAAGATCATGAACAATCCGAACACGAGGACCAATATCCGAGGAATTTGAAATTTCATCTGTCACCTCCTCCTAGTTGGCCACTCTGAACAGATCGGTGAACGTTGTCCAGCCAAAGTTGGCTGCCACCAAGCCGACCAGAGCCAGAATGATAACCGCTGCCTTGGCGTAATCCTGAGCTTTGAGCGAACCCAGCAGAATCGGCTCACGGCCCAGATAAGCCGAGGCGGCGTACAGCTCCTCGCCGATGAGCGTGTAATCACAAGCCACAATGAAAAACGGAATCTGTGCTATTTCGTCTGTACCTGCTATTTGAATGGAACCGGCCAGGGCTCCGGTTTCTGCCAGAATCAGCGACTCGGCGTAGAACTTGCCCATGTACACGTTGGTAGCCGGCAGCTCACGAAGCATGATGCCGTTGACCGCTGCCACGTATGCGAACTGCGCCTGGGTTACGAAGAAGACAATATCTTCGTTGTAAGTATCGGCCCGGCCTGCATCCAGGTATGCCGACTTGACCACCTCCTGGGCCACCGACATCACGATGGGATCATAGGTGGGAACGATCAGGCGTGTTTGATACTCAGCCACCCGCTTGGCCACCCGTCCCAGAATAGTGAACGAGGCAATGGTGGCGATCATGTCAGCGGTACCCAACCCGAGCACATAGAGTATGGGTTTACCCATTTCGGTAGCCCGACCAATGGCCTCATCAACCTCCTCAATACCCGCCAGCGGTCTGACGAAGAGCTCCGCCCCCTTCTTGGCCTTGGCTACGAAGCTGATGGTCAGGAAGCCGAAGATCAGCACTGCAAAGAGAACGGGATAGCGTCCGGTATTAAACCACTGCCCGAAACTCTGTACAGGACCGATGATCTCAGAAGCGGCTCTGACACTGGAATCGGCCGTGACGGCGTCCACCCGGTAATAGTAATCTGTGTAATCGGGAATGTAACTCGGTGATTCCGAATCTTTACTGCCAGAGTTAACATATGACGTGCTCTGAGAACCAACCTTGCCCACTTGCCGCCACACGCCCTTCTCCGGGTACCTCACGTGGAGCTCCGGCATTTTCCCCAGCAGCTCCCTGAAGCGAGTCTGCAATAATGCTCTGGTGTGCTTCATCTCAGACGTAACATGGTCCGCCCTTCGAATTTCAGAGCTTATAGACGACAGTTGACTCCGCAGCGTATCGAGCATGTCCATCTCTGTTGGCACCCACCGAAAAATCTCGTAACTCACTACAGAGTTCTGCCCGGCTCCATCGTCCACCGAGAGTTCCCACTCGAGAGTAATCGAATGGCCATGGTCATCGTCGGTATCAACCGCATGGAGATTCGTCACCGGGGCAGGTGGTGGCATGCCGGTCAACGCTGTATCTACTTCTTGCGAAGTCTCCGTCTGCGCCGGGGCAGTGGAGAAACAGAACAGCAATAACACAAGAGGCGTTATCCTGCAGAAGTACCTCATAATAATACCTCTATTTTGACATATCTATTCTTAGCTAACGAGTCCTAACCAGTCCCTGAACAGGAATGTAAGCCTCCCGACCAGCAGCGAGATTCGCCCCATCACGGTGTAACCGAATGAGGCTCCAAATGTAATCATCAGAATCCAGATCCCGACGCGGGAGGCACGGCCAAACACGCCGCTATGTTCCCTGGAAAAGAAGAAATAAACAAGACCACAGAAAACTCCAAGAAAAATCACCCAGTTGGCGAGAATCATCACAAACTGCCCGGTAGCGGAAAGATCAATATTCGCAAGGAAATGACCCAGCCCCTGCCATTCATATGGTTCCCGGCCCAGAAGCGGCACAAAAGTCGATGAAATCTGTTTGATAAAATCTGACCGCAAGTAACGAATGAAATTCAACCCCGCCGTGGTACCGATGATCCAGGCCAAAGCCCAACGGGAAATCCACCCCCCCTTGGGCGACAGCCGCATGAGAAGCATTATCCCGAGTATAACCGGTATATAAAAGAAGAAATTGTAACACAGAAAACGAGTTGGGGTAATATCCGTTCATTTTTAGGCAGACATATACAAAAGCTTGTAGATTCAGATGGAACAATGCAAGCAAAAAAAAGCACCTTTGAAACAGAAGTTTCTGAAA
>JAOZPL010000286.1 GCA_029932795.1 Candidatus Zixiibacteriota bacterium
AGGTTTTTGGCAAAAAGCGTCCTGATCGGTTCCCTGTCTCTGAAGAGCGGATCAACCCAGGTGAGGTTCGACCAGACCTGCAGGTCTCTGAGTTCCGAGGAGGAGAATAGGGCGGCTAGCTTTTCAGATCGTCCCCGGCCGGCCCTGGCCTTGGCATACAGCTCGCGAAACCGCGGATGCGGCTTGATCATGTGGGTCGGGTTACACGAGAAAAAAGTCCGGAGGATCTCAAGACGCTGACCTGAATCGAGTGACTCAGCATCCAACCGCGAGAGTTCCAGATGGGGATCGGTGCCGCCATCGAGATAAAGCTCAATTTGATCGAGCAGGGATGGGACGAGGTTGAAAGTCACCCGGGTATTTTCAAAGAACGCCGCTCGCAGCGGCATATCGAGATAATCCTTAAGGGCATGCAGCCGTACCCAGGGCATCGCCAGCCGTTTGCTGTTCGGCTGCCGATAATCGGGCTGATGCATGTGCCACAAAATGGCAACTTTTATCGGCTGTCCCGATGACACAAGCTTTCTTTACGTCCCGGCTTGGTTCTGTCCCTTCTCGTAGAACAAACGCAGACCCTTGGCTACCCAGTCGGTACCCTGGAACCTCTTCTCAAGAATATCCAGTTGTGCTTGAGCACTCGATATGTCGTTTACCTCAAGGAAGTTCCGCATAGCACCCAAACGATAATCCCCCTCCAGCGGGCCTTCCGGATACTCCTCTGCAGCTTCCACAAACTTAGCAGCGGCTTGTCCATACTCACCCTGGTTTTCCAGGCAGGAGGCAAGACCAGCCAAGGCTGCGGCCCGGTTAAGGGGGTTGTTGTGATACCTGGAGAGATACATCTCGTAGTACCGTGTTGCCTCCGGGTAGTCACGGTTCAAAAGACTCAGTTTGCCCAGCAGATAAGTGGACTCTTCCGCCACATCGTCGTTGCTGTACTCCTCGACAATCTGGTTGAGACCGAGAATAGCAACCTGCCGGTCTCCGTTGCGATAATCCAGAAGCGCCCGGGCAAACTTTCGGCCGGCCTCTTCTCGTTCGGACTGTCGTGAGTTGATAAAGTATACGACAGCCACCACAAGCAGGATAACCGACACAACACCGATGACGGCAAACTGCCAGTTCTTCGCCACCCGGTCTTTCCAGGTGAGCATGAAGGTGGTAAACTTGTCTTCCTTGGTCAGCTTTACCTTGCCGGGCATTTATTGTTCCTCAACGGGTTCCATCACAAATAGTATCGGTCTTGAGGTCTTCTCCCTTAGATAGAAATCGGGCGGAAACCAGTGCCACAAGCACATGTTTTCCGCCCAGATTCATTCACCCGAAACACTAAAAGTATCCCGTGAATGTGAAGTTGAAATGACTGTTATTATTCTTGTGTTCCTCGAGAGAGCCGAAGAGTTCACGATCAAGAACCGTGTATGTATAGGCTGCATCCAGGTGAATCTGTGCCCACCTGACGCCGGTCCCAAGGGAAACACTCACAGCGCTCAAAGACTTGGATCTCCCCTCCGTATCGTGCCCGGGTGCGGGAATAGGAATATATCCGAAACCAGCCCGAACCGGCACGACGGGGAACGCTCTATAGCCAGTCTGCCACAGGTACTCTCCACCGGTTCGAATCACAAACACATCCTTCCACTGCAGATCGTATTCCGTATAGTACTCCTGGTCCTTTTCTCCGGGAATAATCCTCAGCGAATCCCTCATTTTCAGGCTGCTACCGCTATACGGCCGAACTTCGAAATCCAGAGCCAGCAGGAGGTTGGGATTCGGCCGATAGGCGACACCGGCGCCAACCTGCACGGGTATGTCGATCTTGGAAATAATATTATCGAAATGCATTTGAGAAGTTCCGGCAAAGACTGTGTCACCGTTAATCAACGTGGAAACATAGACAGTACGGTCCGTGTTCTGTTCCAGAGCAAAAGGTGTCTTGATGACCAGACCGGCTGAAAGCTTTTCCACATCGTACTTGAAGCCGATCGTAAAATTAACACCTGTATACGCGGAAGTGTCTATTATCAGGAAACCGGTCTCTAAATACAACGGCTGCAGACCGTACCTCTGCGGAATATAAGCACCATCCATGATTTCATTGAAACTCTGGTTACTGACACCCCGGTGCGTATAAATGTTGGCTGTGGCTCCGAAAGAGAGATCATCGTAAAGACGGGTACCAAAGCCGATACTGATGATATCAAGGCCGGAGTAATTCTCACCCCGGCTCTCCTTGCGATATAATCTTTCCTCAAAATCATCATCGGTCGGATTGTAGTCAACCAGGGTGTCATAGACTGCTCTGCTTATAAAATACTCGTCATCGGCCCGTGAGTAACTGGCGCTGCCGACAAACGGATGCCCTTTTATCCGGATCGGCGCGAGAAAACTCAGCATAGTCAGACCACTAAAAACGTCATCTTTGTCGTACTTCTGATCAAGAATAGTATACTTCCCTTTGGGAGAAAACGCACCCCAAGAGAAGCCAAGGATGGGCTGTTCCTGTCCATACAGTCCGGCGGGGTTCCAGCTTACTGCTGAAGCGTCGTCGGCCACGGCAAAAAAGGCTTTCCCCATTCCCTGAGCTCGGGCACCTCCACCCGTGATGTCCAGAATGTCCGGAATAGAAATTGGAAAGATAGACATGAACTTGCTTTCGATGACACCAGCGGTGTCAACCCGCTGCTGGGCAAAACCCGATGTGCTTAAAACCAAAAGGCCAGCAAGACCAGATAACAGCAATCTTTTCATCAGTTCAACTCCTTGCTATTCAAAAGCAACGGCATTCCTTTCTGTATAGACGGATCACCCGCCAAAAACAACCAGAAAATATATACCGTCAATCATGGCCTGTCAAATCATTTCAGCATTTTTCTTTAGCCGTATCGCGCTGACCGGCAAGAGGTTGCCTTCCCTGGGGGCTCATAGGCAGCGGAATTGCCGGAGTCCCTAATGTCAGGAGCGCAGGGCTCCTGACCTACTTGAATAAAGTCCAACTCAAAAGCGTGTATCTTCTTTTTGGCTTGGAACACACAGCAGTTTGGGAATCGGGTGGCTACGATTTCGAGTATTTCTTCCCTTGCAGCCGCCGGCATTTCGCAGCCTAAATATACGGCGGTGATTACGTTGGATCGGAAAGTCCGCGCTATGTCAGTTCTTCTCACGTAGATGAATCTATACTCCTTCTCGTAGCTCCAGCAATCAGACTTGTGTGTCAACCTTCCGAAGTAATGTTCATCGCTCTCTGGTTTCGGGATGAG
>JAOZPL010000024.1 GCA_029932795.1 Candidatus Zixiibacteriota bacterium
TTTCGGCCTCTTCATACTCATCATACTGGTTTCAATGTCACTGATCTCATGGGCTATCGTTTTCCAGAAATGGCGATTGTTCAAAGCTGTCGAGAAGGACAGTGTTGCGTTCAAACAGCATTTTCGACGGTGCCACCGGCTCGGTGATGTTGCCGGACAGGCAAAATCGTATCGCCTGTCCCCTCTCTCCAGAATCTACCTGGCAGGATTCAGCGAGGTCGAGCAACTCCGACAGAAAAAGAATGAAGGCGGTGGTCTTCAGGAAAAGAGAAAGCCACTGGACACGGACGATTTTGAGATTGTGGAAATGACGATGGAACGCACTCTCACAGAGGAAGTATCCAAACTTGAAAAGCGAGTCGTGTTCCTTGCCACCACCGGCAGCTCGGCGCCGTTCATGGGGCTCCTGGGAACGGTGGTCGGCATCATGGATTCGTTCTGGGCCATCGGCGAACGCGGATCTGCCTCCCTGGCCGTGGTCGCTCCCGGAATCGCAGAGGCCCTTCTGGCCACGATTGTCGGTCTGGGCGCTGCTATTCCAGCAGTGATTGCCTATAACTGGGCGAATAACAAGATCAAAACTATCAATGATCGGTCGTATAACCTCATCCTTGATTTCACTACCCGTGCCAGAAAAGAAGCCGGATAATGCACCACCGTCGAAGAGCATATCGCGCTGTGGCAGATATAAACATCGCCAACCTTGTTGATGTTGTACTGGTACTGCTGATTATCTTCATGATCTCGGCCCCACTCCTGCAATCGGGAATCGAGGTTGACCTGCCGAAGACCAAAGCCGCAGTGCTGGACGAAGAAGCTGCCGGCGTGGTGGTGACAATCGACGCCAAAGGTGGTATCTATATCGACGACGTTTGGGCCAGACTGGACAATTTCGAATCAGCTCTTGACAGGGAAATGCGCGCCAAAAACACCTCTTCGGTCTACCTTCGGGGCGATTCAACCATCGCCTACGGGACCGCCATCCAGGTCATTGCGCGGATGAAAGAAATGGGGATTGAAGCCATCGGTCTGGTCACCGCCTTGGAACAGAAATCGGGGAAGCAGTAGCCGAGGGCAACCATGATGAAATGGGATATTGGCCTGTCGCTGGCGCTTCATCTGCTGGTAGTGGCAGCCATGCTGGTGGCATCTCCACTTGAGCCCGGGAAACATGACTTCGGTGAGGTGATCAGGGTGTCTCTCACAACGTTACCCCCGATGCCATCGCCACAGCCTGAGCCGCTACCACCGGTCCGGATTCCAAAAGCGCTCCAACCGGAACCGGTTGAGATACCGCTGGAGGAACCATCGACAGCACCCGAGATCAAGATTGACAAACCAGAGGAGAAGCCGGAGAAGAAACTGAAAGACAAACCTTATCAGCCCAAGGCTGAGCCGGGAGCGAATCGACAGACCGGCCAACCCGAAGGCTCGACAGAGGTGGCAACCAGTGGCAGCACCCCCTTCGCCGGCGCCACTATCGATAATGCCACGTTTGACTATCCCTACTGGTTCACACAGGCCTTCTATAAGATACAATCCAACTGGAGAAACCCGGTTGCAGCCGATTACTCAATCGTCTGTGTTATCTACTTCCAGGTGATAAAATCCGGCCGATTGATCAAGACGCGAATCGAGGAATCATCAGGGACACGGGCCTATGATGAAGCCTGCCTGGCGGCAATAGAGCGCTCGGCGCCATTTCCACCACTACCGAAAGGCTTCAGAGATGAAATCATCGGCATAACCCTCCCTTTCAAGTATGAACCGTGAAAGTAAATCAATGAGACCGTACTTCCTACTGCTAATCCTGGGTTTCCTCGCTCACACGAACGCTCACGCACAGGATGAACGTGTGCGCAACATCTTTTTCGACACCTTGAGAACCGGCGAGGCACATCCGACACCAATCGCGGTGGCTGAGATGACATACGTGGGCAATCGCTATATCATTGCCGACGATTCAGCCCTGATGCGCTACACCACAACTATCGTCCAGCGTGACCTCGATTTCTATGCCGACTTTGACCTGATACCGCTCGACACTTTTTATCTGAAGACATATGAAATCACGGAAATGGACCTGATAGGCTGGGAACGCCTCGGCGCTGATCTTGTGATCAAGCTGGAAGCAGAGTTCCCCGGACAGAACCTGAGAGTCGCCTGGAAGCTGTATGAGACAGCTCGCCTTAAACAGGTGGCCAAGGGGCGACTTGAGTACCACCGTTCGTTTTGGCGGGAGTTGGGACATGATATCGCCAATGAGATCGTCTATACATTAACGGGAGAGCCGGGCATTTTCAGAACGAAAGTCGTCTATGCCAGAATAGTCGACGAGGCGAAGGAGCTGTTCCTCTCCGACTACGACGGCGCCAACGAACGCCAGTTGACCCACACTGGTAGTATCAACATATCACCTGCTTTCGCCCCCAACGGCGAAGAAGTATATTTTACCAGTTATCTGGAAGGTGATCCGCAACTGTACAAAGTCATCATCAAGTCCGGCGAGATAACCAGGGTCGCCAGCTACCCGGGCATCATTGCCGCTCCAGCAATATCACCCGATGGTAACAAGATCGCCTGTGTCCTCACGAAAGACGGCAATTCCGAGATCTACGTTCTCGACCTCAATGGTCGAATCATCAAACGGCTGACACACCATTGGGCAATCGAATCCTCACCGACATGGTCGCCGGACGGGCATCTGATTGCGTTCAGCTCCGATCGAACCGGCTCGCCGCAGATCTATATCATGGACTCGGATGGCCTCAACGTGCGAAGGCTGACGTATGAGGGCAGGTATAACGACTCTCCCGTCTGGTCACGACGCGGCGACAGGTTAACGTTTGTCAGTCGCGATAAACACGGCCGCTTTGATCTCGCCTCCATAGACACCTCCGGCGTCGACTTCCGTGTGTTAACGGAACTAAGAATGAACGAAAACCCGCACTTCTCCCCTGATGGCAAACACATTATCTTTGCCTCCAACCGGCTGGGAAGCTGGGATATCTTCACCATGGACATCTCCGGTCGCAATCAACGCCGTCTGACACACTCAGGTAACTGCTCCAACCCCACCTGGGGTCCTGTCAAATAAAATCGATTGTCCAAAAAGGCGAAACTGGAATTGCCAGTCTGTCGTCGTACATCCAGCATATCAACCGCGACAAAAATCTGCCAAGGGGCGCCTCTTTTTATATTGACCCCCATGGCAGCATTGCGTAGATTCGTGAGGCTGAGAATATGGTAACAATAATGTTTTTTTCCTTGAGGAAGGAATAACAGAGTATGAGAAAGTTAGGATTTCTGCTGGTTCTGGGGCTGCTGAGCACAATGTTGATTGTCTCCTGCGGAGGTGGACCGAAAGTCGCCGAGGAGGTTTCTATCGACACGATGCCGGTTGTCTTTGAAGACACAACACCACCACCACCTCCCCCTCCACCACCACCTCCCCCCCCGATCTTGAAAGAATCACAGTTCCAGACGGTCTACTTTGATTTTGATAAGTATAATCTCCGCACTGATGCCCGGACAAACCTGGATAACAATTACGCTCTGTTAAAAGAGTTTCCGGATGCTATCATCAAGATCGAAGGACATTGTGACGAGCGTGGCACAATTGAATACAACCTGTCACTGGGAGAAAAACGGGCCAAGGCCAGTATGGATTACCTGATCGGCCTGGGGATCTCCCCGGAGAGAATCTCAATCATCAGCTATGGCAAGGAGCGCCCGGTTGATCCCGGCCATAACGAGGAAGCCTGGTCGAAAAACAGGCGAGCGGAGTTCAGAATCATTTCCCAATAGCTTCGGTAGGTATTACGGATATGAATGGCCAGATGGGCATACGCACAGCCGCCATCACTGCGATGGCGGTTATGCTTGTTGGTGTTTCCCTGATCGGCTGCGTCACCAAGCGAGACATCGAAGAAGTCAAGAGCCAGCTGGTAACGGTCGAGCGTGGGAATCGAGAAACCCAGCAACTGGTAGCTCGAATGGACTCAATTATTGCTGCCGGTGCCGAGGCCGACAACAAGCTGAGAAACGACCTGAGGGTATCGTCCCGGAACATTGAACAGCAGATCTCGCAGTTGCTGGAGAACTACAACGACCTTATGCAGAGGATTGATGAACTCAGTCGGGAGAAGGTTATAAAACTACCTCCGAGAAGTTCCCCCGGCGCTCAGAACGGCCCGGCGAGCAGTATCACCCCCGCGGAGCCTCAATCCCAGACCCCTTCGTTTGACTGCATCAGAGCTTACGACGAAGCTTTCATACTTGTTAGAAAAAGCGAATACGAAAAAGCCATCGAACGCTTCCGAGTGTTTCTCGAGAAATGCGGCCAGCATGAGAATGCCGACGCTGCCTACTACTGGATCGGTGAATGCTACTATTCAATGGAACAATATCAACAAGCCATCACCGAGTTTGACTATCTGCTGAAAAGCTTTCAGGGCTCGGCCAAAGTTGCTCCCGCCTTGTACAAATTGGCGCGTTCCAAGCAGGAACTTGGTCGGACCGACGAGGCCAGAGGACTATTCCAGCAGATCGTTGAGGAACATCCCGGCACACTTGAGGCCGAGCAGGCCAAGGAACGACTAAAGGACCTCAAGTGACCATGAGTGTCAGCGCACTTAAACTGCGAATCAACACCCCGACCGGTGAACCACTCCCCGGCCGGGGTTTTTATCAACTGGAAGAGGAATCCCTTTACGTACAGATCGGTCAGTTCTCCAGGAAGCACCGCTTCTTCTCATACCTGGAATCCGAGCAGGTGCGGCTTGACCTGGACAAAGAAGGACGATTGTTGTTTATCGAGGTCAGTTGCCCTCGTCTCCACTGGAAGGTAGATGACCGGGTGAAACCACCGACACGGACGGTACCAGCAGATATTCGCTGGCTTGATTTTCGGAAGTGCATGGACAACCCGGAGTTGCTCACCGATCGACACCACACCTTGCTTCTGCTCCGTTTCCTGCACCAGTTCCCGGTCCGTAATTATCATCTGGCTAAGTCGGTAATCGTGGATGTAACGAATGAAGACCTGCTCGCGGCCATATGGGTAAGTGACATTGTCAATGATATGGCAGGGCAGAAGATAGCCGAGTTCCGAAAAAAATCACGCTTCAGTCAGGAAGCCTGATATAACTTCTTGATGGTTGACACTTCCCGTGAACAAATCTTAATTGGTGCTGATGCCAGACGCTGACGGAAAAACAACCGCCGAATACCGGAAGTTGATTGACGAAATCAACTATCACAACCGCCTCTATTATGTCGCAGACAAACCTGTTCTAAGTGATGCCGAGTTCGACCGGATGTTTGATCGCCTGCTCGAAATCGAAAGACAGCACCCCGAACTGGCAGCCCCTGATTCCCCGAGCCAGCGCGTCGGCGCCGAGCCCTCCAAAAAGTTCGAGCCGGTACGGCACCGGGTGCCCATGCTGTCTCTACAGAAAGTAACCTCTAAAAAAGAGTTTGCCGATTTCAATCGACGCGTCCTTGAGACCCTTGACAGCCCGGATGATATCGATTACGTAACTGAACCAAAGCTGGACGGACTGGCGGTGGAGCTTGTTTATGAGAAGGGTCTGTTTGTGCTCGGTTCCACACGGGGCGATGGTACCACCGGCGAAAACATCACGCTGAATCTGAAGACCATTCGCAATATCCCGTTAAGGCTGTCGGACCAGACCGCGTCGCAATACCCGCTACTAGAAGTGCGCGGCGAGGTGATTATACGCTTTTCAGCGTTTGAAAAACTCAACCGAGAGTTGGAAAGCAAGGGATCAGCCCCTCTGGCTAATCCAAGAAACGGTGCTGCCGGATCACTACGGCAACTCGACCCGAAAGTCACCGCCTCCCGCCCGCTTCTCTTTTATGCCTACGGTATCTCTGAAACGACCCTACCCGCTCTGGCGACGCAGAAGGCTGTGCTGGAGCTGCTCCAGGCTGAAGGATTCCTTGTCAACGATCGGATATGCGTGACAAAAGGCATCAATGGTGTGGCAAAAGAGTTTCAGAAACTGGAAAAAGTGCGTGAGCAGCTTGATTACCAGATTGACGGCATGGTGGTCAAGGTGAACAATTTCGCCGCCCAGGAGATTCTGGGACAGGTATCGAGAGCTCCCAGATGGGCGGTTGCCTGGAAGTTCGCAGCGGAACCTGCCAAGACAATTCTCGAGGATGTTGTGTTTTCGGTGGGTCGGACAGGTATCGTGACTCCGGTGGCCAGGCTGAAACCTGTCCACGTCTCCGGAGTAACAGTCACCAGCGCCACCCTGCACAATGAAGATGAACTGAACCGATTAGGTATCCGACACGGAGACACGGTGGTTGTCCGACGGGCGGGAGATGTCATCCCCGAAGTGGTCGAAGTTATTCTCAGCAAGCGTCCACGGGGCAGCCGCCGAATCAGGTATCCCGCACGGTGCCCGTCGTGCCACACAGCTCTCGTCCGCCCAAAGGGAGAAGCGGCCCACCGCTGTCTTAATCTCGCCTGCCCCGCTCAGGTTGAGGGACGGTTGTTCCATTTCGCCTCTAAAAGAGGATTTGATGTTGAGGGTCTGGGGAATAAGTTGGCCCGGCAGTTAATTACCGAAAAGATGGTCGCCGATCCCGCTGATCTTTTCTTCCTCACCAGGGATAAACTACTACAACTCGATCTCATGGCAGAAAAGAAAGCGCAAAACCTTCTGGATAGTATAGACCGCTCCCGCCATGCCGAACTACCCAGGGTTATTAATGCCCTCGGCATCATAGGTGTTGGCGAAGCAGCGGCCCTGCTGCTGGCGGAACACTTTGGATCATTCGAAAACTTCCGTGAGGCAGGACTCTCCGAACTCGAAGAGATACCCGGGATTGGCCCCGTTATAGCCGAAAACATCGTGAACTTCTTTGCCAATGAAGGCAACCGAAAGATGATCGCCAAGCTCCGTCAGGGTGGGGTTCTGTTTCCGGAGTTTACCAGCACCAGAAGCACCGGCAGGTTGACCGGCAAGACTTTAGTCATCTCGGGGACGCTCTCCAAACCGCGCCACCACTTCAAGAACCTGATTGAGAAGGCCGGTGGCAAAGTATCCGGATCGGTTTCCCGGGCAACAGACTTCCTCCTATGCGGGGTTGACCCCGGCTCAAAACTGGACAAGGCAAAGAAACTGGGGGTAGAGGTCATTGACGAAGAGCTGTTCGCAAGGATGCTCTGACTCGGGAAAGATCATGGCTGCAGCGAGGAAAAGATGAACCGATACCTCAAAAGATTTATGTGCGCCTCACTGTTCTATCTAGGGCTGGCGGCGGTTTTTGGCATCCTCAATAGCTTCACCGATACCGGGTACATTGGAACTTATGCCCTGACTCATTTCAATTTACTCGGTTTCATGTCAATGATGCTCTTCGGGATCGGGTATTTTCTTCTACCCCGATTGAATCGTACTGTCATACGACATCCGGGCTGGGTCCCAGTCCATTTCTGGTTGGCCAACACCAGCCTGATCGGCATGGTGCTTTTTCGTGCCCTCCAGGTCTCAACCGGTGAAGGAATCTACTCGCTGCTTTTCCTCCTCTCGGCTCTTGGCCAGGTGGTCTCGATTTTCATATTCATTTCCAATATCTGGGCCACACTGGTCAAGCCGACGGTCCCGCAAGCATCAAGGGCGGTAGCAGTCAAGACAGGTGAAGCGCAACAACCCACTTGGCACAGGCGAAAAGAGAACCACAGCAGGGTTACTGACCGGCAGGTCACTAACTGCCTGTCCCCCCAACGAAGATAGAATCTGACTCAGCAGCTATGGTAGGTGTTCACTCGGCGAATCATTCGCCTGCTTCTACTTTTGCCTTGAGCTCTTTAACGACCCTGGCCAGCTTGTCCACCTTGGCTTCCAGCTTTTTCAAGTCACCCTGACGGGCCCAGTTGAGTTCCTTGGCCAGTTTGCTAACGCTCTTTTGTGTCTTTTCCGCTTCCCGGAGCACTTTGCCTCGAAAATCAGCGGTCGATTTTTCAGCCTTTTCCAGAAGTTCCATAACCGCCTTCTTGCGATCCGACCTGTTAAGCTCACCCTTCTTGATAAGATCGTCGATGATCTTCTCCGCCTTGGCCTTAGTTACCTGAATGGCCCCGACCGAGGCAAGCACAGTGTTTCTTAAAAGCGACATTGATCTGTCACCTCCTGAGTATATGATTTCTCTCAACAATTCCCTCGACTCTCTTATATTCCGCCAACTCGAAGACTCCGCCAGCAGCACCCGCCCCAGCACTGAAAGTGTGATATCATCTCCTGTGGACGACTCAACGACCCTGACACGTTCCCCTTCCTTGATCATATCCGCCAGCTCGGACTGGGTGATGGTCCGGCTGGCCTGCATGTCATAGAGACGCCGGTTCCGGTATCGCTTAATGATCTTCATAGTTCACCCGTATATAATAGTGCACCGCACAACAAATGTCAATAAAAAAAGCCCCCGCTCCCAACATAGCCTTCCTTTAACCCCGGCTGGTTGACATGATAACGATATTCACAATCTCCAGCAGGCGTTCACAGGAGAACGGCTTCTTGATGAACATATCTCCACCTGACTTGAAAGACCGCCCCATATCGTCGGCTCGATCCTTACCGGTCAGAAAAATCACGGGCACGTGACTAAGCTTGGGATCTTTTTTCAGTTCCTGACAGACATCGTAACCATCCTGGCCCGGCATCATGATATCCAGCAATATCACCTGAGGCTTAAACTCGCGGGCCTTGGCCACTGCGTTCTGGGAGGAGTTTTCTGTGGCGACAACATAGCCGGACTCGGTCAGGAAAGTCTCAACGATATCTGTGATTTCCGGTTCATCGTCAATCACCAGGACTCTGGCTGTCTCAATCTTTATTTTGTACGACATTTGCCAATCCTTTAGACATAGCCAGTACGATGTTATGGCACAGTATCATGCATTATACTGTATCGGTGAACAGGAAGGGTTCCTTTAACCCTTTCGTCGCCAGCCGACAGGTCTTCCCGCTGGCTGCCTTCAGCCTCTTTTTGATTGCAGTTAACCAACCGAAAGTCTATTCTCCAACTGATGGAAAACAGGGACGCCGATATCAAAATCATCGCCCGTAACCGGAAGGCCAGGCACAACTACCAGATTTTCAGCACCATCGAGGCCGGCCTGGAGCTAAAGGGGAGCGAGGTCAAATCGATCCGGAAAGGCAAGGTCAACCTGGCGGATGCCTACGCCATGATAGAGAACGGACAGGTTATCCTAAAAAACCTGCATATCTCTCCATATATGATGGCAACAGATGAAAAACACGACCCCACCAGGCCCAGGCGTCTATTGCTGCACAAGAAGGAGATTCACAAGCTGGCCGTTCGAACCGAGCAGCGCGGCCTGACGCTCGTCCTGCTTACGGTATATTTCAAGGGTAAATATGCCAAAGTTGAACTCGGTCTGGCGAGCGGTCGTAAAAAGTACGACAAGCGTGAGGCCATTGCCAAAGCCGAAGCGGACCGGCATATTCAGCGCGCCACAAGAAGGAACCCTGACCGATGAGAGAGCGGCTATTCATAAAGATTCTATTCCTTCTCATATCACCACTGTTTCTGAGCGTCTTTTCAGCGGGGTCAACCAGCGCCGCTGTGCAGGTATATATCGCAGGTGAATATGAAGAGATCGGTTCTTTCTCTGAGGGAGAGATCCATTTCATATCTCTTTCTGACCTGGTAGAAATCCTTGGAGGGACCCTTGACTGGGAAATAATCGGGCATCAGGTCAAGATGGTGGAACCGTCATACCGGTTCGATTTTATCATAGGTTCTCCCTTTTTCAAACTGAACGACACAGTCTACAATATGACCTACGCCACCTTCTTCCGGGACGGGCAGCTTTATGTCCCAGCCGAGACATTCCTCCCCTATTTCGACCGGGTCAACGTCCGCCAGATAGCCTGGGATTCTGACTCTCGGACAATTCGTATCGAATCCGAGTACTTCAATGTAACCGATATCTCTTTTTCACCCAAGGCGAACGGACTGCTTATTGAAATCTACGTCACCACCGCCCTGGCTTACGACGTTTTTGTGACCGAAGGGAACTGGATCAACGTATCTATTCGCAATGGCCTCCTTAACCGTGCCCGTCTGCTGTCATGTCTGGATCGGCGCTACATGTACCGTCTTAAGGTGCACCAGGTTGAAAACACCGGCCAGATCTCGATCCGGCTGAAAAGAGACGTGCAGAAATGGAACCACAAGCTGGTAAATGATCCGCCTCGCATCCAGATATCAATAGCCGATGTCAACTTCCAGTTTGACACGGCGCTAAACGGGACCGTGATCGGTCCTGACGAGAAGATAGACGTAATCGTTATCGATCCCGGCCATGGCGGCAAGGATTACGGCGCCATCGGCCCTCGCGGCACACGGGAAAAGGATGTAGTGTTAAGTATCAGCAAGGAACTGGCCAAACTCATCCGCAAAGACAAGCAATTCAAAGTCATCATGACTCGCGACCGGGACAAGACCGTCTCCCTTGAGGAGCGTGCCAGAATCGCCAACGAAGCCGGTGCCGACCTGTTTATCTCGATCCATGCCAACGCCTCGCCAAACCGCCATGTGCGCGGCTGGAATGTCTTTCTTCTGGCGCCGGCACGCAATGATTCCGCTCGCGCCGTCGAGCAACTCGAAAACAGTTACTTCCTGCGCGAGTTATCCGCCCTGGAGGCTCATGCCGGCAACGAGGCTGTCAAACCCGATTACGACCCGGTGATCAGCATCCTCAATGAAATGATAATGACGGAGTTCCAGGCGGAATCACACGATTTTGCCATGATGATGGATCGGGAATTCCGGCGCTACCTGAAAATCCCTGCCCGGGGGGTTGATCAAGCCGGATTTTTTGTGCTCAACAAAGTGTTCACCCCCTCGGTGCTGGTGGAGGCGGCATTTATTTCCAACAAGACGGAAGAGAAAATACTCAAGGACAGGAAATACCGGCAACTGGTTGCCAAGGGAATATACAACGCCGTTAAACGATTCAAGGCAAAGTACGAAAGTCAATGATTGCACAGCATGGGAGTTCGTATGGACGCGCCAATTGGTATTTTTGACTCCGGCGTGGGTGGCCTGACGGTCGCGCGCGAGGTTTTCAAGCTCCTTCCCTCCGAGGATGTCGTCTATTTCGGGGATGTCGGCCGCTACCCATACGGGGGCCGGTCAAAAGAAATCATCACCAATTTCACGGCTCAGGATATCGCCTTCCTGGTGGAACACAATGTCAAGTTTATCATCTGTGCCTGCAATACCGCCTCGGCGGTGGCACTGGATGAAGTCGCCCGTAATTACAAGATCAAGATGATAGGAGTTATCAAACCGGGCGCACAGGCGGCAGCGGAACAGACAAGTAACGGACGGGTCGGTGTGATCGGTACCCACGCCACGATCAGCTCCAACACCTATGCGCGGATGATTCACGATATCAACCCGGATATCAAGGTCTTCTCGCTGGCCTGTCCCCTTTTTGTCCCCCTGGCCGAGGAAGGATACATTGACAGGGAAGCCACCTACCTGATCGCCAAAGATTACCTGCAGACGATGCACGATGTCGGCATCGACACGCTCATTCTCGGCTGCACCCATTATCCGCTGCTGGCCAAAGTCATCGCCGAAGTGATGGGCAACAAAGTGACGCTGATTGACAGCGGCGAAGAAACGGCGAGAGCGGCGTATATGATACTGGCGGAGGATGGCCTTCTCAACCCGCGCATGTCACAGAAACCGGCCCGCCAGGGCGAGCACAGATTCTTTGTCTCCGACGTCCCGGAGAAGTTCTCGCCTTTGGCGACCCGCTTCCTCGGCGAGCCGGTGGACAAGATCACAAGGGTGGATATAAGCGGGTATTGACACAATGCCTAAGCATTACGTTGTCTTTCCAAAAATAGTCGCGGAAGAAATCCTTCCAATCAGTCGTCTAGACCTCAGAGACTACAGCTTCGGGAACGGCTGCCCGGATCTGGATATTATAGCAAGCTGTTTGGCATATCACTACGGTAGAGCCGTTACGGGCTTTCTCTACACGCCACTGACCTCGAAACAACCGTATCATGAGATCTACAGGAAACATTACCAAAACTTTGAGGCTATGCGCTATGTTGGCTTGACTGAGAATCACCTACCATTCGACGCTTTTGAGTACTTTATCCTGACCACGTCTGAGACCACCATGGGGTCATACAGCACCGGTGTAAATCAATTTGGCCAACTAATACAACTTCTTTCCTCACAGACGGAGCTAACCCCATGCATCCAACGAGATAGAGTCTCTTTCACTGACGAGATGAATCTCCCCCGAATTGTTGACACATCGAGAAGATAGAGTTTTATTC
>JAOZPL010000287.1 GCA_029932795.1 Candidatus Zixiibacteriota bacterium
CGTCCGGGAGTCAAGGATTACGTTCACGAGAGGTATTTCGTCAAGGAGGCTAACTCGGACATTTCCCGGTTCCTGTCTTTGACCGATAGCTTTCTTCTGTCTGAGTATAACCATGAAGATATTGGTGGTCACGTTCGTGCTATCGAAGCGATCATGGAGCATATCAGGGGTCTTCTAGGCTTCTTGGCTCATGTGAAAGAGGAGCAACTCGGCGCGCAGGCAGTGGCGACGGATTCGTTGGCTTACCACGGCCGAACCTACGCTCTGGTGACTCACAGTGCCAGCAAGATTGAACAGATGGGCGAGTTGACCTATCTGGAAGTGCAGTTATCCGAGCCGCAGCCAATGAGTGACACAGTGGTGCTCCTTTCCAAGAGTCTTTTCAGCCTGACGGACTGGTCGCGGATGCAGGTACGGCTCGGCTTGAACGATGCTCGCGGGCTTGGCGAAACCGATCCGGTCGAGGTTGATGCCGTGACCTATGGCGATAAAGTAGCGCTGCATCCGCACGATATGCTGAAGGCACAGTCCATCCGACAGATGACAATGATCTTCCGCGGCGTCAAGGATGCTCAGACTTTCAGTCAACTGGGCCGGATGGACTTGTTCATATATGCTGTTTAGAGTTGAAGCTAAGGATAGGTCTATGCCATGAGTGCATATATTGAAGATTTGTTTCAATATCTTGATCGATTCGAAACCCGGGCGGCTGAGTTTGACACGGAAGCTTTTCTACAGACCTACAGCGGTGTTTATGCTCTCTTTGGGGTGTTGCGAGAGCAACGTGATAAAGCTTTTGAGACTGACAGTTTCTTTCTTGAAAGAATACAGCATATTAATCTGACGAAATCCGACCTCCGCCTTCTCACGATTCAGTTGTTGATTACGTACTTCGAGTCCGAGGCTGATGTTGACGGCCAGTCCAACAGGTCGTATCTCTACTGTCGGGGGCTGCGCGAGGTCAAGCAGGATATTACCTACTTTGAAAACCATCTCGTGCCGCTCCTGTTTGCCGAGGGCAGCCTGAACTGGAATTTTCGGCTGAACGCCTTCTTTCTTAATGAGATCGCCCGGTATATGAATAAGTTCGGCAAGCGGTTTGAGACGGAGATAAGTCCGGAGGCGTTTGACGCTCTGGCGGAGCCAGCGAAGTTTCTGGTGCTCGCTCGTCGGCGTCTGGCCCTGGGAGAGGAACTGCTCAAAGACCGTGGCTCGCTGGAGTTTCATCTGCAGCGGATTGATGCCTTTTCTAAACTGGGAAGTCGTGGACGTGCCCAGGCGGAATACTTAAGCGACTGGGGATACCTGAGCACTGCCGGCTTCCTGAGCAAGGTACGCATGTGGCTGACCGAGTTTACGGGAAAGCTGAGTGGTGCTTTTTCCAGTTCGCGATATTTTCGCCTGATCATGATGCAGCGCAATCCTGCTTACTTATTTTACTCAGCGTTCATAATTATCTGCGTTTTGATGACGATCTACATTACCTCCCTGTGGAATACCTATTCGGGGGAGAAGTTGCAGCAGTTTGAACAGCATGCTCAGGAACTTCGATCCGGGGGCAAGCGGTGATGATGAGTGATCAGGCTGGCAGGGCGTAACTCAATCATGAAATTTTCTAAGATATTCAAATTTTTCAAGAAAGGTTCTAGGGCAGCCTCGGCCAGATCCAAGAAGGGGAAAGATGACGGTACCCCTTGGCCTTCGGGCGTACGCCTGGGTCTTTATGGCCATGCCAATGCAGGTAAGACGGTATATTTCACGGTTCTGCACGAGGAATGCAAGATTTCCCGAAACCTCCAGATATCAGTTACTGATCACGCTACTGCAACCGAGCTCCTGCGACACTTCAGGTCGATCTGGGGACTGTCGACCACCGAGGGAACCGGAACTGCTATTGACCTGCAAGGGGAAAAGGCATTCCCCCAGCCCACCAAGAAAGACCGCGTGTTGCTTTTTAACGCCTCACTGGATCACGGCAGGAAGATGGCTGTGGTCAGCTATGATTACAGCGGTAAGGCGGTAGCGATCTCAGAGACGGGCGAACTCAAAGAAAAGGTAACTGACTTCATGTCAGGCTGTGACGGCATACTGTTCCTGTATGATCCCAAGGTCCTCGGCGCAGATATCCAGAATCAGGCTCATCTCGCCTCGTTTGTAAACATGATTGAAAGACTGGCTCCTCTGGGTTCCCGTTTGCCGATCCCGGTTGCACTGGTTGTTACCAAGGCGGATATACTTCCTGGCTTTTCGGGTGACCAACAGACTGTCCTCATCGCGCCGGAAAATGAGAATTGGCTTTCTGAGGATTTTGATGTTTTCCTGGAGCGAGTTCTCTCCAGCGATCAGGTATCCAAAGATCCTAATTGGGCGAGCAGCGTGCGGCAGGTGCTGGTGAAACTTCGTGAATTCCTCAAGGTTGTTGTCGGTCGAACGCTCGATTTTCAGATATTCTTTGTCTCCGCCACCGGTCAGACACCGGAGAAGATAGGCACCGATGTTGGACGTTCGCTTTACACCCCCCCGCGGAAAATGACGCCTGTCGGCGTCAAGGAACCGGTATACTGGCTGCTGCGGGCGATTCGGCGTAACCGCCGTATCTCTCACATGCGGAGTCTGTCGCGAGTCGTTGCTACGCTGGCATTAATCTGGCTCGTTGTTTACTCGATCCCGCATCTGTATCACCTCAAATACCTTCTGCCGCAGACGTCCCGGGTGGAGCAGAATATCCTGAAAGTTCGTGGCAATAACATGTTTTCCACCAGTAAAGAAGAACGGCGTCATATCACAACGGCGTATCGCAGGTATGAGAACGCCTGGACAGTAAGGTGGTTTTTCCCCTCGTTTCTGTCTCGGTCGCGCATCATACGCGAGGCCTACCAGACGTTCAGCCTGGGTGAAGCCGAAAAGCAGCTCGATCGTGTAATCAACCGCTTTGCGAGCATGGTTTCCGACACCATGCTCTGGCCCCATGTCAATCCCAGCGATTCATCGCTGATCGAGGATGAGCCACATATCAAGCTGGTCGAGGATCTGAACACTTATCACCAGGGTGATTCAACTGCGGTCTTGTTTACTCGGAGCGGCCGGGTTCTTCGGTACTGGGAGTTGTTTACGAAAGCAATAAGAGCCCCCGACGATACTACCTACTGGAATGTGATCCGACGGCAGGTAGATCAGGATCAAGGGCTTTACGCCAAAGAGATCAGTCAGGCCGAGAGAACCCTGACGGCTGCG
>JAOZPL010000025.1:0-5606 GCA_029932795.1 Candidatus Zixiibacteriota bacterium
CATGATCAGACCTCCATCCAGATTGACTCTCTGGCGGATATCCTCGAGGCGCTGGGCGTTAGCCTGACCGAGTTCTTCAGCGATGACGGTGAGGTCAGGGTCGTCTTCTCCCCTGCTGAGCGGGTTAAAGTGGATGGCAAGGGCGCCAGCAGCTTTGAACTGCTCGTGGCTGGCTCCACTAACAACCTCATGGATCCAATCATGGTGGAGTTGGAACCGGGCGAAGAGATGGAAGAGCAGCCGCCGCACCCCGGGGAGCAGTTCGGATATGTTCTCAAGGGAACAGCAACCCTAAGGTTGAACAGAAAGGGATACAAGGTACACAAAGGACATTGTTTCTACTTTGAGTCGGATAAGACTCAGCAGATTCTCAACGAAGGCCAGACGCCAGTTCAACTGTTGTGGGTCATCAGCCCGCCACAGATGTAAACCATGAACCCTGAAACCGCAAAGGTGGGATCAAAATGAAAATACTCGGACACCATCTGATTGTTGAGTACTCGGAGTGTGATAAGAATGTGTTGAATGACGCACGTCTGGTCGAAAAGCACATGAACGAGGCCGTCCGACAATCAGGGGCTACCATTATTCGTTCGGTATTTCACAAGTATTCCCCCCACGGTGTCTCAGGGGTCGTTGTCATAGCCGAATCACACTTCGCCATTCACACCTGGCCGGAATACTGTTACGCCGCTCTCGATTTCTTCACCTGCGGTCGGGCCGTTAATCCGTACAAGGCTCACGAGTATATGAAAAAGATGCTCGCCTCCACCAAAGTATCCGTGACCGAACTTCAACGCGGCATCCCCTCTGAAACCGATGAAATCATCAGTCACAAACCGGAGACGGCAGGCGCAAACACCGTTTCGGCGCCCGCCTAGGAAAACCGCCATGACTCAAGCCGTAACTGTATCCCGCATGGTGGATGGCCCGGTATCACGAGACGTGGATATCGCTCTGATACGAGACCTGTTTGCCACCCCGCAACTGACCACCCCGCAACTACTTCTGTCTCGTACCAGCATACGGCGCAACTACGACGCACTCAAAGCCGCACTGCCCCGTGCAGAGATACATTACGCGGTCAAGTCAAACAACCATCGCGCCATCCTGGACGAGGTCTTCGACAACGGCGGGAGCTTTGATGTCTGTTCGGCTCAGGAGATAGATGATCTCCTTCACGCCGGCGTGGAACCTTCCAGACTGATTCACTCGCATCCGATCAAATCACTCCGCGAGTTTGATCTCGCCGTAGCCGGAGGAATCGAGACATTTGTCGTCGACAACTCCGAGGAGATCGAGAAGCTTCGCCGCTACACAGAGAAAAGGCTCAAGATTCTCATCCGCTATCGGGTTAACGCCAATAACACGGCGATAGTCAACCTGCAATACAAATTCGGCTGCGTGATTGATGATGTTCTGCCACTGGCTGAGAAAATCCGGGAGACAGGGCATGAATTCCATGGCCTCTGTTTCCATATGGGCTCCCAGTGCATCTACACCGAGAACTATCTCAAAGCGATCAACGCGGCGCAGCAACTCATCACCGGACTGGACATGGCCGGGTTCAACACCGCTCTACTCGATATCGGCGGCGGTTTCCCTGTCGAATACGTTCAACCAATACCCCCTATCGACGAATTCTGCGCCCCCATCTCCCAAGCCCTGAACCGGCAGATCCGACCGGGGATTAGGATCATCTGCGAACCGGGCCGGTTCATTTCCGCCAGCCCGGTGACGCTGGTCTGTTCTGTTATCGGCAAAGCCTGGCGAGACGGCAAAATGTGGTACTACCTCGACGACGGCCTTTATTCCACCTTCAGCGGCATCGTGTATGATCATTGCCAGTATCCGGTCGTCAGCGAAGGCAACGGTCGTGAACTCCTGTCCGTTCTGGCCGGACCGACCTGCGACTCTTTTGACGTCATGTACGACGGGCTGATGATCCCCGAACAGCAGATCGGCGACCTGCTGGTTTTTCCCATGACAGGTGCTTACTGCTCGGTCTCCAGTTCCAGTTTCAATTCTCTGGCTCGACCGCAATACAAGGTTATCGACTGAGGACCATAATGGCTAACGTGAAATCGAATCATGGCAAGCCGGTCGTAGTAAAAGGTATGGATGATCCATGGAATGTCTGGTATTCCGAGTTGCACGATGGCTGCTGCGGTCTCACGCTGAAGATCGACCGGGTTCTGGAATCTGACCGGTCCGAGTTCCAGCGGATCGAAGTCCTGGAGAATAGATTCTTCGGCAAGATTCTTGCCCTCTACGGCTCGCTGATGGTTGCGGATAACGACCACAACGCCTATAACGAGATGATGGCCCACGTGCCGCTGTTTTGTCATCCCGACCCGAAACAGGTGCTGATCATCGGCGGCGGCGATTGCGGCACCCTGACCGAGATTATGAAACACCCCGAAGTCGAAAAGTGCACCATGTGCGAACTCGATCAGAAAGTGGTTGAGACTGCCAGGCGACATTTCCCGCACCTGACCACCGGGCTGGATGACTCACGGGCACGACTGGTCTTTGAAGACGGCCAAGAGTTCATTCACAGTGGTAATGATAAATACGATGTCATTATTCTGGACCTGTCCGACCCGATAGGGCCGGCCACTAATCTGTTTCAGAAGCCGTTTCACCAGGCAGTTTTCGATCGCCTGAACGACAGCGGCATCCTTGCCGCCCAGGCCGAATCACCCTATTTTGATCAGGGCGCCATATCAGCGATGTATGGTAATCTTCGTGATATCTTTCCCGTCGCAAAACTGTACACCTGTTTCATGCCGATCTATCCTTCCGGATACTGGGCTTTTATGTACTGCAGCAAAGGCCCGGACCCGATCAATGATCTCGATTCAGCACGATGGGAAAGGCTCAAGCTGAAAACCCGCTACTATAACATCGAGACACACCGGGCTGCGTTTGCGCTGCCTCAATTTGTCAAAGAAATCCTGAAGTAGCCACACGGTTAAACCAAAAAAAAGGCCGGCCCATACAGGCCGGCCATCCAGGTGTCTGTCCAAACAGCTTAAAACATCTCGTAGAGAGCTGAAATCTGCCAGTTCATGTCGTTTGAGCGCCCGGAAATGAAGTTGAAACCATCCAGGAACAGCTCCGGATCAGCCCAGGTATCCACATAGAGACGGCCCCAATTGAAACCGAATCCGAGATATGTCTGGTTGGCGGCCATGCTTAATTTTGTCCCATTTTCTACTTTGCGGCTGAGCCAGTCGCTGGTGGCTCCCATGCGAATGTCCATCCACCTGAACACGTCAGCTTCAAAACCGATCTTCCAGTAAGGCAGTACTACGTCGGTCTGACTGATTTCAGTGGTAGCGTTATCGTCGGTGAACTCGTTTTTCTTCTTCTCATACTGGAAGCCCACATCGAGAACCGCCAGGACGTGACTGGCCGGGGTGCAGTTCATGCCGGCACCAAAGTCCAGGAGCGTGCGGGTGCTCTTGACCTCCGACGTGTCGCGGGCGTACTTGGCGCCATGCTTGCCGGTTGCCAGCATGACGTGCGGCACGAACGTGATGTTCGGATTGTACTGGTAGAAATACCGGGCCATGATAGAGAAATCGAGATGCCCGTCAGCTTCGGTTGAGTCTGTCCCCACGGAATCCTTGTCGGTCCACGAACCCAGCACCAACTCACCCGCCAGGTCCCAGTCTCCGGAGCCGGACGTCAGCCCAAATCCAAAGAGGTATCGGGAGAATTTCTCTTCCGTCTTGTCGGCTGTGTCATAACTGCGCGAACTGTTGATATAACCGACATGGATACCGAGATTGGTGGAGTTAAGCTGGCGACCATAGAACAGGTCAACACGCCGGTTGGACGGCAGAGTGCCCCCTGAGCCGGGGAAGTCCCAGATCACAAGATCATTGCCGAAATAGTCTTCCGGCTCGACGAACGGTAAGGTAGAGAAGTACGTGCCCAACACCCACGGATTGTCCTCACTAAACTTCCAGTGAATGCCGAACTCGTTGAAGTCATTCCCGGAAAACTCACCAATGGCGAGATTCGGGTAGTTGAACATACGCCCGGGGAACAGCCAGATGTTGGCGTCATCCTCGAGAATCGTGTTGTTGTCACCCATGGTAAGCACCCGGGTGCCGGTGGCAAAGGCGCTCGCGCTCATTACCAGCAACAAGACCAGAGTAACAGTTAGTAATCTCTTCATTTCACATCCTCTATACGTTTGAATTCCCTTTCATGCTGTATAGGCTCTGCTGACACAGCAGTCACAAATTGGTAAAACCGGCTTCTTGGGCACAACCACCTCAGTGGCCTACCCATGCCGAATCATACCATCCATAGGCATCCCTCCTTTGGGCATTGCATAAACACCCATCCTTTGTGTTCTTACCCACGACGAAACAATACACATCAGTAATCTATTCAAAGTTGTATATCTCCCTTCGCGCCGTGTATCTTCGGCGAAAACTAGCAGGCACAGAGTTTTCAAAACAACTAAAAAAGAATATTTTTTTATCGGATCGATGTTTTTTGTTGACAGACACAAACAAGGGGTGGGAGAGTTGTATGAGCCGGTTAATGACCGGTATCATCACTTCAAACACGCCTTTTCAGTTCCTGCCAGATCTCTTCGAGCTGGTCAATCGTGTAGTCTTCAAGCTTCCGGCCTCGGTTCTCCATCTCCGCTTCCAGGCGCTCGAACCTCCGGCGGAACTTGTCCAGTGCCCTTTTGAGAGCCAGTTCCGGCTCAATGCCAAGCTTCCGAGATAACGAGACGACAGCGAACAACAGATCGCCGATTTCATTCTCCAGTCTATCTTTCTGACCGGCCGAAGAAGAATTCATCTCCTGTATTATTTCACTCAATTCCTCCTTGATCTTGCCAATCACATCGGTTGCCTTGCTCCAGTCAAAGCCACAACCGCCTGCTTTCTCGCCAATCCGGAACGCCATTGTGAGGGCTGGCATCGATCGGGGCAATCCGGAAAGAGCCGACTCTTTTTCGCCCGATTGCACCTTGTGCCTTTCCCACTGATCGTGTACTTGCTGTGGATCGAGGTCCTTCTTTTCCCCAAATACATGAGGATGTCGGCGGATCAGCTTGTCCACCAGGCAGTTAATCGAGTCGTTGATATCAAACTCCCCCCGTTCACGCGCCAACTGAGCGTGAAACACGATCTGGCACAGCAGGTCACCCAGCTCTTCCTTGAGATCCGCTGACCGACCCGATTCGATCGTTTCGACAACCTCATAGGTCTCTTCGATCAGGTAAGGCAACAGGCTAAGGTGCGTCTGCTTGCGGTCCCATCTGCAACCTTCCGGTGAGCGAAGGACCTCCATGAGAAGCGTAAGTCGTTCAATAGGCGTCAGTTTTTCGTCCAATATCCGGGCTTTCAAGTCTGCCATATCTGCCGATACTAGCCTCAATTCAGGTTTTTGCGATACCGGGGAGTTTCGTCGATGATCTCGAACCTTGACAATACCCGAAGGCGGGACTATTATACAACGCTTCAGACACCTGGTTCCACCGGTACTCTGGTGCGCCAATGTAAGAACGCAGAGACTTATGAGCAAGCAAAACAACAGTAGACCCAGGAACTCCTCAGCATATAATCCAGCCG
>JAOZPL010000025.1:5616-12277 GCA_029932795.1 Candidatus Zixiibacteriota bacterium
CGAGGACAGACTGTTTGCCGAGTGGCTGGAGAACGGCTACTTCCACGCCGACCCGAATTCCGGCAACAGAGTTTACAGTATCGTCATTCCCCCGCCGAATGTAACCGACGTCCTGCATCTCGGCCATGCTCTTAACAACATTATTCAGGATATTCTAATTCGCAAACACCGAATGGAAGGGTACGAGACCGAATGGCTTCCCGGTTCAGATCATGCCGGCATCGCTACTCAGGTCGTTGTCGAAAAACAGCTCATTAAGGAAGGTACCACCCGCCGCGAGATTGGGCGGGAGAAATTCGTGGCACGGACCAGAGACTGGGCCTACCACAACAAGGACATCATTCTCGGTCAGCTGCGCAAGATGGGCTGCAGTTGTGACTGGGATCGGACACGTTTCACTCTTGATGAAGGCCTGTCGCGGGCAGTCAGCGAAGTGTTCACACACCTTTACAAGAAGGGTCTGATCTATCGTGGTAACCGGATTGTCAATTGGTGTCCCTCTTGCAAGACTTCGCTTTCCGACGACGAGGTCGAGCACAAAAACTTTGAAAGCCATCTCTGGTACATCAAATATAAAATCAAGGGGTCTGACGAGTTCCTGACCGTCGCCACCACCCGTCCGGAGACGATGCTTGGTGACACGGCACTGGCGATCAATCCCAAAGACAGCCGGTTCAAAAAGTACACCGGCAAGACTGTTATCCTCCCCATTCTGGAGAGGGAGATCCCAATTGTCACCGATAACTTCGTCGATCCGGAGTTCGGTACCGGTGTTGTAAAAGTAACCCCGGCCCATGACCCGAACGATTTTGAAATTGGAAAACGACACGACCTCGAGGAAATAAACATTCTCAACACCGACGGAACACTTAACGAAAACGCCGGAAAATACAAGGGGATGGATCGCTACGAGGCGCGCAAACAACTGGTGGCGAACCTGGAAAAGAAAGGTTTGCTTGAAAAGATTGAAAAATACGATCTCGCTGCCGGCACCTGTTATCGCTGCCACAGCGTTATCGAACCCTACCTCTCGGAACAGTGGTTCGTAAAAATGCGCGAACTGGCCGGACCGGCGATTGAAGCTGTCCGTTCTGGAAAGCTTCGTTTTCATCCGCAGTACTGGTCCAAAACGTACCTCCACTGGATGGAGAACATCAGAGACTGGTGCATTTCCCGCCAGCTCTGGTGGGGACACCGGATACCGGTCTGGTATGCCGAAGATGGCACCCTGTTTGTCTCCGTGGAGCGGCCCACCGCCGACCAGTGTCCCGGCTACAACCCGGAAACACTGGTTCAGGACGAAGACGTGCTGGACACCTGGTTTTCATCCTGGCTCTGGCCGTTTTCGACCTTTGGCTGGCCGGAGAAAACACCGGAGCTTGAAACGTTCTACCCCACCAACGTCTTGGTAACGGCGTCGGAGATCATCTTTCTCTGGGTCGCCCGCATGGTCATCGCCGGCTACGAGTTTATGGGTGAGACCCCTTTCTCTGACGTCTACATCCACGGCACCGTCCGCGACGCCAACGGTGTGAAGATGTCCAAATCGCTGGGTAACGGTATCGATCCCCTGGAGATCATCGACAAGTATGGTGCCGACGCCCTCCGTATCTCGACCGTGCTGGCCACGCCGGACGGTCAGGACCCGTGGATCAGCCGAAACACTTTCGAAGTCGGTCGGAATTTCGTCAACAAGGTTTACCAGGTTTCCCGGTTCATAATGATGAGACTAGAGGGCAACACGCCAGTGCTCGATGAATTCGATGACAGCGATCTTGTCATTTTTGACCGTTGGATCCTGTCTCGGTTGGAAAGGACGATCAAAGCTGTCAATCAGGCTTTTGATGAGTTCCGCCTCTCCGGCGCTGCCAAAACCCTCTACAACTTTGTCTGGGATGACTACTGCTCCTGGTATATTGAATTGATCAAGCCGGATCGTCCGGAGACGCTTATCAGAGAAAACTCACTCAAAGTGGCAACGTACGTTTTGCACCAGATACTCAAACTGATGCACCCCTTCACACCGTTCGTCACCGAGGAGATCAACCACCAACTTAATGCAGCCGGAGACGGAGCCGAGAAAAACACGCTCACCTTTGGCCCCTGGCCGAGCACTGACGGCGCACATATTGACGACTCTCTCGAAGACAGCCTCAAGCAGATCCAGGAGGTAGTCACGGCGGTTCGTTCAATCCGCTCGGAGTTGAATGTCCCTCCCGGCAAGAAGTCTGACCTGCATATCCGGGTGAGCGACGTCTCGTTGGGCCGACTTCTTGAAGACCATATCCAGTATTTCCGTTCCCTGGCTCGCGTGGAAAATCTGTATTGCGGCGTGGATGTCAGAAAACCACCCCTGTCCGCTTCCGCAGTTATCTCCGGTGCTGAGATTTTTGTTCCCCTTGAAGGTTTGATTGACATCGAGCTGGAAAGATCCCGACTGCAGAAAAACCTGAATAACCTCAAGGAACAACTGGAAAAGGTATCCAGGAAACTGGCCAACTCCGATTTCCTGGCTCATGCCCCCGAAGACGTGGTCGAGCGGGAGAAGTCCAAGAAGGACGACTATCGAGAGCGCATCGAACGGATCAACAAGAACCTCGAGCAGATTATGGGCTGGTAACCGCAAAACCGCCGTTTGTATCGGACGATCCACAGTCGTTCAACTCCAAATCTGCAGACAAACCCTTTCCGAGCACTTCCACCAGCATATTTAGCCCGCTGCTCAGCTAAACCTGAGGCCTCAAAACGAACAAGCCGCCCGAACGGGTAGGACGGCTTTCGATGAGGGTCTCATCTATGGAAACAATGATCTGTCAGTTGCAAGTGCGTTGCTGCAACTCCTCAAGAAACAATACAATTGATTTCGCTCCGGCCGCATCGGGGTACGAGGCCAGTTCCAGTGGTATCACCTGCTGTAGTGAGTGATTTCCATACCTGCTCAGTTCCTGTCGAATCAAACCGGCAAGCCGCCGAGCGGCTATTTCCGCTCCCTGCCGCGGTGTCTCCGGGCAGAGCAGGCAGAGGCAGTGGCCACCAAGCAGAGCGATATGGTCACAGTTGCGGGCGTTTAGACAGACCAGCTGTTCTATCTCTTCTATAAGTGATCTGCTCTCTCCACCAACTAGATCTCTCGTGAACCTCAAATCCAATACGATTAAAGATACGAAGACCCGGTATCTCTCTGCTCGCTTCAACTCAACACTGGCTCGGTTGAAAAAGGACTGGGAGATCATGCTGGAATTCCGGTGGCTCGTTATCTGATGTCAAACGGCTGTTGGCTTCTTGCTTTGCTGTTTTTGTCCACCCCTCTGCGAAGCAATAATCATTCCATGTCGTCAAGGCGCTCAAAGGGAATGCGGATTCCTCCTGTCACGCTGATTGATGAACCTTCGGCCCTGAATTACCAAAGTCATACCAGTAACTTAACGAATCTATCACTGCACAGGAACTTCAGCAGCCACAACAGCCTGAATCATTGCTGTGCAATGGAGTGCTCAAAAACTGCACAGACAGGTTGTCTGGTTTCGACTGGTGTAACGCGCGGCCAACTCTACTTGGTCGCGTTGAGGTTGTAGTCTTTGATTTTGTAGAGGAGAGAGCGATAGCTTATCTGGAGCAGTTCGGCCGCCCGGCGCCGATTCCAGTTGGTCTTGGTCAAAACCTCACTGATCAACCACTTTTCTTCGGCTGCCACCGTTCTGCTGACCCTGTCCTTGAGTGAATAACTCTGCTCGCCGGACTCTGCCGGGATTATCGGTGGTCTCGGCTGCAACCGGGGAACGCCTTGCCTTGGCATCTGGCTGCCGGCGGAGGCAAACAGTTCACCAATAATAGACTCGTCGCCCCTGACTACGACCTGCTTGACCATGTTTTCCAGTTGTCGGATATTACCCGGCCAGTCAAACGCCAGCAACTGATTCATAATCTCAACTGATACTGGTGGTTGTTCTTTCTGATAGAGTTGATTGTACTTCTCTATAAAATGGCTCACCAGAAGCGGTATATCCTCCGGTCGTTCCCTGAGTGGCGGCAGAAAGACCGTAATCTCGTTAAGCCGGTAAAAGAGGTCATCTCTGAAAGCCTGGGCGGGTATGGCCTGCTCCAGATTCTTGTTAGTGGCACAGATAATGCGGACATCCACGTGTATATTCTGAATTCCACCGATCCGCACGAACTCCTGCTGTTCCAGCACCTGCAGCAGCTTGGACTGCAGCTCCATTGGCATGTCGCCGATCTCATCAAGGAAGATCGTACCCTTGTTGGCCAGTTCAAATCGTCCCTGCTTATTCTTATGCGCTCCGGTAAAGGCCCCTTTCTCGTATCCGAACAGTTCCGCCTCAAGAAGGTCGCGCGGTATGGCGGCACAGTTGACTTTGACAAACGGCCCGTCTTTCCGGCCGGAGAGCGCATGCAAAGAGCGGGCGGCGATTTCCTTGCCGGTCCCGGATTCCCCCCGGATCAGCACGCTCAACTCCGAATCCGCCACCTGTTCGATTATCCCCTTCACCCGTAACATGGCCTCGGAGTCGCCGACAAAATGGGTATAGCCGCTCCGCACCTGAAGCTCTTTCTTCAGTTCCGTGACTTCTTTTTTCAGACGCAGCCGTTCTATGACGCCGTTCATATGTATCTCTACTTCCCGGACATCAAACGGCTTGTCGATAAACTCAGCTGCACCCAGGCGCATTGACTCCACAACATATTTAGTGTCACCATGGCCCGAGATCATGATCACTTCCGGTCTATTTTCCTGCTTGTTTAACTTCTCAAGGACCTCAAGCCCACTCATGCCGGGCATCTTGATATCGAGCAGGATTAGATCCGGCTTCTCGGTAGAAACCATCTGTATCCCCTCTACGCCGTCACGAGCCGGCACGAAGTCAAACGAAGAGTCGAGCCCCTCAGAGAGTATCCAGGAGACCTTGGGATCGTCGTCTATGATCAGGACTTTTGTCTTTTCTTTAGCCATGTTTCACGTTGCCAATATGTTAAAGTATCGGCACTTGGACTGATAAATCAAGCCAGCCCCCGTCTTCTTGCTGTTTTTCCGCAAAACCCTGCAGAGTCCTAACGCTCGAAGGGGAAATAAACTATGAATGTTGTCCCTTCCCCCTCTACCGACTTGACCGCAAGCGTCCCGTTGTGCGCCGATATGATCCGCTCCACCACCGCCAGACCAAGTCCTGTACCGGTTTCTTTGGTCGTGTAATAGCGTTCGAAGATCCGAGATAGATTCTCCTTCTTGATCCCGACGCCGGTATCAGTGACTTTGATCGCCAGGTACTCTTGTTTTTTGTGCTCCGGCTTCTCGATCATCCCCTTCACTCTAAGCACACCACCCTCGGACATCGCCTCGACAGCGTTCATGAACAGGTTGAGGAAAACTTCAAACACCTGGTTTCTGTTAGCCATTATCTCCCAGGGAGCTTCGGAGAAACTGGGCTTAAAGACAATGCCGCGTTTGCGCAGATCGGGACCGATCAAATCGGATGCTCTCAGGATAATCTGGCGCAGGTCAAAGGTCGTTGTTTCGTATCTGTTTGGATTGGAAAAATCAACAAGTTCCCTAACCAGAAGGTTCATCCGATGGATTTCCTCATCAACGCTTGTGAAGAACTCGGACTCCTCGGCCAGTTCCGGCCACCGCTCTCTGAGAATCTGCAGCCCTCCCTTGATCGACGTCAGTGGCTTCCTCAGATCATGAGATATCTCCGAGATCATGTTTCCCATGGTCATCAGACGAGTAGCGTTCAGGACCGCGCGCTCCTTTTCAAACAACACAGCTGCCTGTGAGATCACCAGTTCGGCCAGTGAGATATCATCGTCATTATACGCCTGATCGGTGTTTGCCCCAATACAGAAAACATGTGCCAGTTCCCCACTCCTCACAATCGGGACCGCCATGAAGGCATTCTTCGGCGAAGGATAGTGTTCGTTTTCGCGCAACTTCTCACTGAAAAAGAGCGACAGCTTGGTAATATCCTCAATGTCAAACATGTCAAGATTGATATCCCGTAATGAGATGGCCCCGCGATCAATCCGTGAAAGGTCAATCTTGCCGCTTTCGGTCAGAGGGATATCCGTCTTACCTACAGCACCATCAGGTACGACTGTCGTCTCCTTACGGTCAACAGTGAACCATATAGCATAGTCAATAGAAAAGACACGCCGGAGCTTTTCTACAAGGATCTGTCTGAAGCTGGTCAGCGATGATATACTGTGCAGTTCTCCCTGTATCTCGTGCAGGATTTCAAACTCCGTCAGGCGCCGACGGCTCTTCTCAAACTGGTAGGCGTCGTCCACCGCCACCGCTGCCTGCGACGCAAACGTGGTCAACAGCCGCAGATCATCTTCAGTGAAAACAACCCCACCTTCCTTGTGGGCCATGTTTATGACACCGAGGACATTATTCTTGATCTTCAACGGAGCACACAGCAGCGAGGCGGGGCCGTATCTCTCCTTGTTGATTCGTTTGAACCGTTCATCGTTCTCCACGTCCTTAACAACCAGGGCTTCGCCTGTTTTGGCCACGTAACCGGCAATGGAGGCACCTATCGGCAGGTGGGTGTTCTTGACGATCTTGTCATCCAGACCAATCGCCGCTTCGATTGTCAGGTACTCCTTCCGTTCATCCAGAAGCATGATCGAGCCGATTGTGGCT
>JAOZPL010000288.1 GCA_029932795.1 Candidatus Zixiibacteriota bacterium
GAGTTGATACTTCCAGCTGCCCCGCCGACGAAACATCCGCTCCACCATTGACACCTGCCCGTACTGTTTGCGATCAAGGAAATTGATGAACGTTCGAAAATCCCGGGACGGGTTGTTCTCGTCGATCCGCGGATTGAACTCCGACCGTATCGGAACGTAAAAGTGCGTGGAAAAACCGATAAAGGCCACCACGACGATGGCCAGAGCCGTTTTCCAGTTCAGCTTCCAGCCTCGCGCCTTTGAGATCACTCCCAACCCAATCAGGAGGACCACCGCCAGCGGCGTCGCTTTTGTAAGATACAGGTCAAAGCTCTGCATTATAGTTGAAAGAGAGATGATCGCAATCAGAATACTCCAGTTGATCTTCCGATAGAGCATCATCAGCAACGCCACACCCAGAACAATGGACATGAGGCCAAAGACGAAAACACCACCCCGACCATCGGAGAACAGCATGATCATTAGCAGTTCAAGAATGGCAAAACCACAGATCATCAAGTAGTCCTTTGACTCCGCCTCTTTTTTCAGGATGAAGAATATGGCGCAGATCGGCACCACAAGGAAAACGGTCATGTGGAGACCAACCCCCAAAAGAGCAAGGTAGAACACAAGAATCATCGTCCTGGTAGCTTTCAGCGTCCCCCGCTGTTCGAAAAAGCGAACCGTCAGCCAGACGATGGCCACCGAGAACGCCAGTGCCAGACCGTAAACCTCCGCTTCCACCGAGTTACCCCAGTTGGTCATCGAAAAGGCGACAAACAGACCACCGCAGATACCGCCGATATAGGTGATTATCCGAGCCAAGCGGGGATCCTCACCGGCATCAAAGAAGTTCCTGACCAGCCTCACGGTTAAAAGGTAGCTGAACATGGCGGTGAAAGCAGACGAGACCACAGAGATGTAGTTGATGCGATATGATATATCCTCTACAAAAGGAATAACTGAAAAGATACGTCCGATCAGCATGAAGAGCGGCGTTCCGGGGGGATGAGGAATACCCAGAATATAGGCACAGGCAACAAACTCACCGCAATCCCAGAAGGAGAGCGTCCTCTGGACTGTCAGGGCATAAATGATGAACGATATCAGAAAGACCAACCCCGCCAAAACAGCATTGGTCTTGTCAAATCCCCGGTTACCGACCGTTAGATCCCCTGACAAATCCTTCTCCTAAAGCTGCATCACCATTCTACCGATACTGGATATGCACTATTTCGAACAACAGAAATAAAAATATAACATATGTCAGATCAATTCCAACAACTATTTTACCGACAGCAATGGTCGGGGATTAATTTATCTGGAGGGTAAAAAGATGCTTACATGGTGTGGTGTTCTTTTCTTCCTGGGGATTCTGGCTTTCATCGATTCGATTTTCTCCATGGGTGAGATTTTCAGAAGAGTGAATTCGGTCCTGTTCTTGTTGATCTCGTTGGGTTTGCTAATAAGAACAACGACCAAAATAAAAGAGCAGAAGGTTGAAAACTACGAAAAGCGGGTTTTCGCTCTGGAACGCCAGATACAGGCTCTGGAAAAAGCACGTGAGAAGGTTTCGGATTACTAGCTGACCTCGCCGTCCTTTTCCAGCTCCCGCAGCCTCTTCCTGACCTCCGAAATAAACGGATAGTTGGGGTGGTCTTTTAGTAGTTGTCTATAGAGCGCCCTGGCATCCTCCTGTCTGTCAGCATCAAGTGCCAGCACGTCTGCTCTGGTTTTCAGACCGTACGGTGAATAATACGAGTCGGGAAACTCCTTACTCAACCGATCTATGAAAGCCAGCGCTTCAAGGGTGTCCCCACGATTCAGCTCCAGCTCGGACAGTCTGAACAGGGCCACGTCTGCCAGCACCTTGTTATCGGCACCGGCGATTCTTTCCAGCTGCAAGCGAGCGGAGTCATACATCAGGCGTTGTTCAAAGAAAAGCATGTTGGAAAAATCGTACAAAAGCTCTTCAGCCTCATCAGCCTCACTCAGCACAAGCACCAACTGCAAAGCATCATTGACATAAAAGCCCCGGGGATAGTCAACCATCAGCCTGCGCAGCGCCACCTCCGTGGAATCATACTGCTTTTGAAACAGTTTGACCAGAGCGAGGTTGTAGTCAATTTCCTCAGCAATGTCCTCATTCACTTTCAAACGCGACAGATTCTCAAACCCCTCTTCTGCTTCCTTGAGTTTCCCCAACCGGAGATAGCAATACGGAATCAGCTTTTGTGCCTTCAGGTAACTCATTCCGCGAGGCTGACAGGTAACCACGGAATCGAAGTACGTGAGTGCCTGGCGACAATCGTCGAGGTAGTGGTAGTAAATCCAGCCGACACCCAGCAGAGCATCCGCCTCTTTCTGACTGTCCGGGTAGGCTGCAGCAATTCTCTGGTATACGGCAATGGCCCTCTCGGTTTGTCCCGTTTCTCCAAGCGCCTCGGCATATTGAAATGAAACATCGCACGCATCTTGACTCTCGGGATACTCTTGCAGGTAATACTCACCCATCCGAACAACCTGTGAGAACTCTTTGCGATCCCGACACTGTCGCATGAACTGCAACAACGACTGCCCCTTCTTCCCTTCAAGTGAATCCTGTTGCAGGGCAAACCGGAAGGCATCATCAAAACGGTTCGCCTTCAGATAGTGAGAAGACAGCAGTTGCAGAATCCGGACACTGGCCCTCTTCTTGGCCCAGGCCAACAGTACTTTTTCCACGTCGGGTGAGGACTCCGGAAAAGCGAGCAAGGCCAGCAACTTACTTTCGGCGTCCTGCGCCGACACCGTGGTATCCTCCACCAGGGAAGGCAGGTATTCCCGGGCCGCCTGTAGATACTCCTTTCGCTTTTCCAGAATCGAGCCGCGATCAGAGGCGTACAGGCGGGGATCACCAGCTTTCGCTCTGGCAGTATCAATCAATTCAAGCGCTACTTCCTCAACATTATGCACGATCATACTGCGGATAATAAGCGAGAACATGTTGTGATCCTCATCCGCAATGAGTGACAGGGTCTTGCGGTAGGCCGCCTGTCCTTCGTCCCGTTTCCCCTGATCGGTCAGCACCTCAGCCAGCACCAGCCAGCGGCTGACATCCGACGGGGCTTTGTCTATCAGCCGTCGGGTCAGGATTTCAGCTTTGACGTAATACTGCAGTTGCAAGTAACAGCTCAACAACAGATTCTGAACAATTGTGTTATCGGGATCAACCTCATAGACACTTTCAAGAAGTGCCT
>JAOZPL010000289.1:0-2947 GCA_029932795.1 Candidatus Zixiibacteriota bacterium
GATTGATCGAATATCATACTGAAGAAATCGGTGTAACCGAGCTTTCGTGCTTTCTGGTTTCTAAGTCGGAAAAGGCGGGCTATCTCATCGGCGGTTTCCCCGCCAACTGCATTCAGTGCCCGGTAGGCCTGTTCGCGGTGGTCCCTGTCCTTATCGTAGCACATGGCATCCAAAAGTTCGTTAAATGAACGCGGCTGATCAACCGGTCCGGTGCGATAATCAGTTATCAACTCCGCAAGAGAGTCACGCACTGTTCGGATCTGCTCATCCTGTTCTACCTGGGCACGGAGAAAGACCGGATACAGCATGTCAAGCCGTCTGGTATTGATCTCGTTTTGCACCTTTTTACGGCCTTCCCGCAGACGATCAAGGCTCTGCCTGTCACCAACAACCCACTCATACAATCCTTGATAGAACTCCAGTGAGTCAGCTGCGCCAGTAGTCAACCGGGACCAGTTTTCCTCAGCCAGCCGATGATCCAACCAGACCAGTTTGTGTTCCAGAGAATCCAGAAAGACCGTTATATCAGCGGTATGATTGGCCTGCTGACCGCACGACAGAGCTATCAGCAGCGCCGGTAGAAACAACAGTATGAGTGAACGGTACTTCATTCTATCTCTCTTCGATTCTGTCGATCAGGTACCTGACGGCCGCGCGATATCCCGCGAACCCGAGACCGGTTATCTGACCAATACAGACGGGTGCAATCACTGATCGATGTCGGAAATCTTCCCGGCTATACAGATTTGACAGGTGTACCTCAATGGTGTTGATCCCGACCGACGATATAGCGTCCCGTATGGCGTAACTGTAATGTGTGAACGCACCGGGATTGATAATCAGACCATCGGCTTCAAAACCATGCTCCTGTATGAAGTCTATGATGGCACCCTCACTGTTTGACCGAAAGAATCGCACCCTGGCGCCGAGCGATTCCGCCAGAGATGACAATTCCGCTTCGAGATCCTCCAACGTTCTGCCACCGTAGATTTCCGGTTCGCGTCGGCTAAGAAGATTCAGATTCGGACCGTTAACGAGCAGAATGGTGGGCATAGGTTCCTCCCTGATCCCCGTAAAAGGCCAGCATTCGCTCAATCGCCCTTCGAACCAGGCGCCGAGTAATACCTTCTGTAATAATGGGTTTCCCTGGACGAGTGAGCAAGACATATTTTTGGTCACCGCCGCGCCGCTTTTTATCCAGCATCATCGCCTCCAGAATCGCTGAAGCGCTCAATTGTCTTCGAGGAACCATGGCAACGCAATGCTCGACCAACTTTCTATAAACAACAAGACCCTCCGACGTTTCCTCTCCAGATAAGCCTGCAAGTTCGAGAGCAGCCAGAATACCAAGGAGGACCGTTTCACCATGGAGCAGTTGCCCGTATCCCAGGGTATGCTCGATGGCGTGTGCAAAAGTGTGACCAAAATTGAGAAACATGCGGACGTTGCTCTCCCTTTCGTCGCGGGTAACAATGGTGGCCTTGTATTTGGCCGAGAGATGGATGAGAGTCACAAGATCTTTCTGTCGGTAAAGATCATCATGCGCCAGGTACGTGGCCAGCGGATTGATCATAGCGGGACCGATCAGTCCGCAGTATTTGACCATCTCCCCAAGTCCGGCTGTCATCTGCCGAAAATCGAGTGTCTGCAGAAAAGTTACGTCGGCATGCACAAATACAGGCTGCCAGAATGTTCCAACCAGATTCTTGCCCCGCGTGTGATTGATGCCCGTTTTACCGCCAATCCCGGCATCCACCATCCCCACAAGCGTCGTTGGCACCGCTGCCCAGCGCACCCCTCGCAGTACGGTGGCAGCCACATATCCCACCAGATCAGTCACCACTCCCCCGCCGCACGCGACGATCAGATCAGTGCGCGAGATCCTCTGGCTCAGCAGGAAATCATAAAGCTGCTTCAGGGTGGCCCATGATTTGTATTTTTCCCCCGAAGGGATCACAAGCTCAGTAAGTTGGCGGTCTGAAACATCCAGACGGTCACGCAGAGCCGGGCCATGCAGGGCATAGAACCGGGCGTCATAGAACAGAAACAGGTGATCCTGACCAAGGTGTTTGCAAAGCAGCCTGTTAAGTGACCCGATATCGCCGGTGCCTATCACTATCGGGTAACTGCGTTCCGCCAGTTTAACGGTTACCCTCGACATCGTACCTCTTTATTTGGTGAAAGAGTTCCCTTACTGCGGTATCAACGCTTTTGCGTGTTGTGGAGTAACGGATGTGTGCCATGCGATAGTACGGCGTGCGCTTTCCCAGCAACGTTCGTATTCTCCTCATCTTGGCTTGACGTGGTGATTCCCCTCTTAGCGGATGGGCGCTCATCAGCGGACGATCATATTTCCTCTGAAGTCGCTTATATATCTCCTTACCCGCACAACTCAGATAAACGACCAGGCCGTTCCGCAGCACTCGGTTTCGATTAACCTTGGTTTGAACAGCGCCACCACCAAGTGCAATGACGGCACACGGATTATCTGCATTACAAAGTCTCTTTATCAGGTCCGATTCAAGTAACCTGAAATGCGATTCTCCGGATTGCTTAAATATCTGCGAGATGGACCGGCTTTCCTCTTCTTCTATCATCGCATCAGAATCATAAAAGGGGACGTCGAACCGGCGGGCCAGTCGCACGCCGATGCTTGATTTGCCCGAGCCTGAGAAACCGATGAGGAATACATTCCTGCTGAGCATCATACAGCTGTAACCAACGGCGACACCAACTATTATCAGGAGCAGCCAAAGACAGCCCGATACACCGGCTCGAACTGCACCTGCAGGCCGGTCCAGATATCGAATGATCGCAGCGCCTGCCACACCAGCATGGTGGAGCCGTCGATGGCGACAGCTCCGGACTGACGAGCTGACCCAATGATCTTGTTATCCTCGTTATAGTTGAGATCGTAGTATATCATACCTCTCCTGAACGCAAACGA
>JAOZPL010000289.1:2957-3217 GCA_029932795.1 Candidatus Zixiibacteriota bacterium
ACGACTCCGGCAGCGGGTTTGCCTCTCGGTAATTCCAACCACCAAGTGGTGTGCAGTTCACGATTATGTCCCACGATCTGTTACCATCAGGGTAGATAGCATCGAAAGACACGGTATCTATCCGGATTTTCTCAAACCGCTTTTCAAGTGTCTTCTTAAACGTTCTCAGTTTATCCTTTGTTCGCCCAGCAACAGTAAACCGTTTAATTTCATAATCGACATAAAGGTCATGCTCATTTACATTCTTATTTGCACAACAA
>JAOZPL010000026.1 GCA_029932795.1 Candidatus Zixiibacteriota bacterium
GCCAGTTGTGTCCCAATGGTTCGGGCATCACTGCCGAAAGGCCGTCTGCTTGATTGTTATTCCCGATATACAGGTTGATTCCTGCCTGAGAGGCGATAAGCACGGGATCATCAGCGACAACCAGGTTGCGTACAAAGACCGGTGCGATTGGAATCGCAACTGCAATCAGGAGAACAATCGCCTGCCGTGCGACAAATGTTAGTTTCCCTCGCTGCCATAGGATGAGAAGGAGTATGACCGGGACGATAACCAGAGCGGTCGGACGAGTGATTGCAGCCAGACCGGTAAAAAATCCGGCGGCGGTTAGTTCACTGGTGGCCCGACTCTGAAGCCAGCCGACTAATTTGTATAGCGATACCTGCAGGAGCAGCGTAAAGAGGGGGTCAAGCAGTAACTCCGCCTCGAAATAGATTGCCACAGGGTAAACGGCTTGTATAAGGGCAGCCGTCAAACCGATTTTCCGGTTGCAGATCCTCGTTCCCAGCAGGAACGTCATGAGGACGGTTACAAGACCAATGGCGGTTCCGAAGAGTCGCGCCACCAGTATATTCGGACCGAAGATGGCATACGGGATGGCCAGACAGAAAACATAGAATGGTGCCCGAAAATAGGTGGTGTCCCCGAAGTAATTGCCGTCAGCAATGTCTTGTGCCCAGTGGTGATGGTAGAAATTGTCTACCGTTAACTGATCCCATTCCGGAATACCCTGATATTCATGCAGATAGACTACCCTGATGACAGCAGACAGCAGGAGTACGGCAATGAGAGCCAGGTTTGCTCGGGAAAGCTGTTTTCGACCTGGCATCATGGCTACGAATATAATCATGGATTTCCAAAAAATCTGCAAAAACTGCAGGCCGGATCATGGTAGGCAGAACCAATCACCTGTATGCACCTGGTTTTATACTCGTCATGTAACCGCTTTTCATCTGACGGTTCTGGGCCGGAGTGCTAACTCGATGAGGAATAACGGTATGCTGGAACAGATGTAACCACACCTGCATCCGTCTGCGCATGTTTTCAACTCTCCGGGGGCGGCATAACCTTTGCTCTGAGGGTATCTGCACGGTACAGAAGGAGAGAAAATGAACTCATGGCTGGCAAAACTTGCTCTGGCAACGATGTTTGCCCTGGCTGCTCCTCTATCTCAGGTCAGTGTAGCTTCTGATACAGATTATTCGGGCAACAACGACAGCCTCGTCTCGGTCGTGATCTTCCTTGAAAACGAAACGGCTCGAGAAAAGCTGTCCGTGATCAGACAGCAACAGGAACTGACGCGCCCCGAGAGGATCATCAGAGTTACGAGACAGCTAAAGTCGTTAAGAGTACGTGGAGCCGATGAAGTTACCGACTTCCTGGACCATAACTCTCGCTCGACGGTCATCAGGCACTGGATCGTGCCGGCATATACCGCTACCCTGACCGTTGCTGATCTGCGGAAGCTGGCTTTTTTCGAGGGGGTCAGTCGTATTGTCCCCAATGTGCAGATTGAAGCAGTTACACCGGTGGATGTCTCCAGGGCGTCGTCGTTGTCGACATCGGTATCGAGTGAGCTCCAGTTTCTCGGGGTGCCATCGCTCTGGGCGCGTGGTCTCACCGGCCGCGGACGTCTTGTTTGTTCCTTTGATACCGGCGTTGAGCAGTCTCATCCGGCGCTGTCCACTAAGTGGCGGGGGAACCATTGCCCGCTGTCAGCCGCCTGGTTCTCCAAGGTGCAGCCGAATGTTCTGCCATACGACAATAAAGGCCATGGTACCCATACAATGGGTATTATGGTTGGCTCCACGACGGCCGACACCTTTGGAGTTGCGCCTGACGCTGAATGGATCACAGCCGGCGTGATCGACCAGGGACGGTCGCTGTCTCTTACCATTTCAGACATCATCGAGGCTTTCCAATGGGCTCTTAATCCTGACGGCGATGAAGGTACAACGGACGACGTGCCTGACGTCATTCTTAATAGCTGGGGGATTCCGGCCGGTGTCTTCAGCCCGTGTGATCAAACGTTCTGGGCGGTTATCGATAATGTTGAGGCTGCCGGTATCGCCACTGTTTTTGCCGCAGGCAACGAAGGTCCCGATCCCAAGACAATCCGCAATCCTGCCGACCGCAGTACCAGTCCGGTAAACTCGTTTGCGGTTGGCTCCGTGGATAACAGCGGCGTGATCGCCAGCTTCTCCAGTCGCGGGCCTGCCAGTTGTGACACGACCCAGATCAAGCCGGAGGTTGTTGCGCCTGGTGTTTCGGTGCGTTCCTCTACCAAGAATGGCGATTATGCTTATATGAGCGGGACCTCCATGTCAGCACCGTTCATCGCTGGTCTTGTTGCGCTCTGCCGTCAGTACAATCCGAACGCCACTGTCGAGCAGATAAAAGACGCCTTGATACAGTCGGCGACAGACCTTGGTCCAACCGGCGAGGACAATGCCTACGGCCACGGTGTTGTGGATGCCTCCCGACTGCTCGACTATCTTCCCGAACCAATCGCCCCCCAGTTTATCGTTTGGGGAACAATCATCTCGGATGATGGTGTTGCTTGCCCCGGTGAGTCCTTCGGGTTGCAGATAGTGTTGACCAATGCCGCTGCCAACGTGGAGTCAATCAACGGGCGACTGGCTACGATCTCAACCTCTGTCACGATTACCTCGGATAAGGCCGGTTTTTTCTTCGGTGATGGCGGCACCACCGCGATCAATGCTGTTCCCTATGAGATGGCGCTGGATTCGCACCTTGTTCACGGTGAAACCATTCCTCTTGTTCTCTACCTGGAAGACTCCCTGGGCAGGTTCAGCGACACCCTTGATGTCATACTCCTGGTCGGCTACCCGGCGCCCGGTCTGACTGGTGAGCACAGTTCCAGCCTGATCAGTTTTACTGTTTCCGATTTCGGACAGTACGGTTTTGCTCCCGGCTCGATATACAATTTGGGGGGGGATGGATTCCGTTACAGCAATGGCGGAAGCAACCTGCTTTACGAGGCAGGTATTGTAATCGGGCGAAATACTCTGCAACTCGCCAGCGCAGTTCGTGGAGAATCGGGAGCTCTCAGGCCATCAGACTTCACACCCCTACAGGACCTGACCGTCGGCTGGATTGACAGCCGGCAGGGATTCCACCGGCAAGCGAAGTTCGCCGATACTTACTCGGAGATACCGATTCCGGTAACGATCAGCCAGGAGTCAATCGACTTTGGCGGTGTCGACAATGAAGGTCTCGTCATCCTGGAATACTCTATCCTCAATCCCAGCGCCGGCATACTTACAGATCTGTATCTCGGGTTCATGGCAGATTTTGATTTGAGCGCTGATAGTGATACCATCGTTTATGATGCAGATATCAGCCTGATATACCAGAGAGGAGGCGCAGGCCCCCTGGTTGGTCTGGTCGGCTTGAAGAACGTGACGTCGTTTGTGAGTCTTGAGAACGAAACATCGAAATCTGGGTTCAGCAACAGCGAACTGTATGCGTTGATCTCATCTGAGACCATAAGTGTGGATTCTACCCTGACAGGTGATCTGATGTTTCTGGCGGCATCTGGTGCTTTCACGCTGATGCCCTCCGATTCAACCGAAGTGGCTTACGCTCTTATTGCAGGGGCGGATCTGGGGGAACTGTATGACAACGCCCGGCGCGCCAGGCAGCATTATGACGTAATTACATGTATCGAGGAGACGGATAACAGTCTTCCTCGGGGTTATGTACTGAGTCAGAATTATCCCAATCCTTTCAATCCGACCACAAGTATATCGTTCACGCTCCCTTCAGCAGGGGAGGTCGGCCTGGAAGTTTACAACGTGCTCGGGCAGACGGTTCGACAGCTTCAGTCGGGATATCTTCCCGCCGGAAGGCATATAATCGAGTGGAACGCAAGAGATGATAACGACGAGCAGGTTGCCAGCGGTGTATACTTTTATCGGTTGAAAACCGCCGGTTTCTCGCAGACAAAGAAGATGGTGCTTTTGAAATAGACGTGCACAGGTTATATTTTGAGTGTGTGGTGTGTTCGCGCATCGCTGATGAGGGAAAGGCAATAATCAAATGTGCTGTAATATCCTTAAGCCAAGAGTATCGGTACTGGTGTTTGTCGTCGTGATAATATCTGCGCTCGCGGCTGCCAGCGTGGTGGCCATGCCACCGACAGGTGAAGCTGTGGAGAAATGGAAGGCGGAAGGCGTCTGGGAAGAGAAGGTAGCGAACTGGAAAGCCTTCAAAGAGGCCGGCGGTTCCGCTCCCTCGGAAAACTCACCACTGATTGCCTTGCGGTCAAATCGCAGCGTGGCGCTGGCCGGTACCAGCGTGGACACTATCAACGTCGTCGTCATCCTCGTGGACTTCGCAGACTACAGGTATGATGATACCTGGTACATGGGCGGATCCCTTGGCAAGGTAGCCGCGCAGCCCGGACAGTTTCGGACACTGCTTTTCTCACGACAGGACACTGATTCGGTGTTTAATCCCACGGGATCCATGACGGAGTTCTACCTTGAGAACTCCTATGACAAAGTGCTCATCCGCGGGGATGTGTTCGGTTGGTACACCATGTCTAAAAACTACTCGTGGTATGTAGGCGCCGATGATGGTTGGACCAGGGGACGTACGCTGGCCTATGACGCGGTTGAGGCTGCGGATGCGGATGTCAATTTCGCGCTGTATACGAACGGTGACAACCACGTCGATGGAGTCATTGTTGTTCACGCCGGGCCGGGGGCGGAAACGTACGAGTATGGAATCTGGTCGCACGAGGGTACTATGAACCCTAGTACGCGCGACGGTGTTTATTTGTCATCATACACCATGAATCCGGAGGAATTCTTTTACGGCATTTCTACGATTGGTGTGTTCTGTCACGAATACGGTCATATTCTGGGCTGTCCTGACCTGTATGATATCAGCGGCCGTGGTGCCGGGATTGGCTTCTGGTCGCTGATGGGTGCCGGGAGTTGGAACGGGTTACCGGGCGGTTCACGCCCGGCCCACTTCGACGCCTATTGCAAGACCTTCTGCACCGGTTTCGTGGATGCCATTTGGTTGGAAGACAACCTTTCGCAGGCGCCGCTCCCACAGGTTGAGGACAGCGCCGTCATATACGCTCTTGGGCAAGTTCCCGGACAGGCAACGAGTGATTACTGGCTCGTGGAAAATCGCCAGAGAGTCGGTTTCGATGATGGCCTTCCCGGTGCGGGTCTCTGCATTTACCATGTCGATCGGTATTACCATGTCCAGGATGATCCGGCCAGGTATTACGTTGGTCTGGAACAGGCGGATGGCCGGGATGACCTGGGGAACAACAATAACGGCGGTGATGGTGGTGATCCCTGGCCCGGGTCGACCGGCAATCATAACTTCCATACTTTCTCCGTGCCCAATTCGCTTACCAACGACGACTCAGTGTCCCAGGTCGGTGTCTGGAACATCTCGTATTCAGGGCCTATGATGTACGCCGATCTTGATGTGACGTATTCGCGACCGTATGTCGTCTTTGCGGATAAGGATTCCATCGAGTTCGATGACGCAGCACCGGGTGGAAACGGAAACGGCCTGCCCGAGGCCGGGGAGACGGTTGAAGTCTTTTTTGAGATAAAAAACAAGATGCGCATGGTGTTCTCGCCCACTTTTAGGCTGTCGGTCGACGCTTCTGATGTCGATTTTATCCAGAATGACGTGCCGTTAAAATCATCAGTGCTCAACCCGCTCTATGATAATGGCAACGACCTGCCGATCATCTTCTCGCTGCCGGGTGATTTCGAATCTACTAACGCCATCTTTACGCTTACCATAACCATGGATTCCCTCATGAATTCCGGCGACAGCGTCTTCGTGGATACGCTGACCTTTGAGATGACGCTTGGTCGGACGCAGGTCCTGGTGGTCGATGATGACAATGGAGATTTGTATGAGAATCGTTATATGACCACCCTTGATTCTCTCAGGATTCCTTATGAAATGTGGAACAAGTCCTCCGGTTCGCCATCTGGTGCCGACCTCGCCCCGTTCAGGACGGTTATCTGGTTTACCGGAATGGACCTGGGTATCGGGGGCACACTTACCACCGATGATATCGCGGCGCTCAAGGAACATCTTGATGATGGTGGTAATCTGTTCCTGAGCAGCATGACGGCTCCCACGCAGCTTCAGGCTCTTGATTCCGTCTTCATGGCTGACTATCTGCATGCCAACCTGGACAGTACGAACGTGTATGGCTTTTCGTTCATCGGGATCGACGGTAACGAAGTGATGGATGATGCTTCTTTCTCGTATTACGGCAATATGCCGTATCCATTTCACAACATCCTTCAACCGGTCGGCGGCGGTCAGGCGGCTTTTTATCTCGCCGATGACAGGGGCTTAGGCAATTACGGTATCATCGGCGTCACGTATAACGGCAACTTCCGCACTGTCTTTGACGCTTTCGGCTTTGAGTTCCTGAGTGTTGGTCATGAATACCACGGTTTCAAGCATCGGGATTCTCTCATGAGGCGGGTGCTCAACTTCTTCAAGGGAGGAGCGGCCGTGTCGGTCAGTGATGAGGATCCCCAGACATTGCTTCCTCGCAGTTTCACGCTGCAGCAGAACTATCCCAACCCCTTCAACCCGACCACTACTATCTCATATACAGTGGGTGACGGGACTATCAAAGAACCTGGCCGGGTCAGGTTAACGGTCTATAACATGCTTGGCCGCGAAGTCGTGACACTGGTTAACCGGGTCCAGCCTCCGGGGACTTACACCGTCACCTGGGACGGCACCACTGGTTCCGGCCGGAAAGTCGCCTCCGGTATATATCTTTACCGGCTTGAGAGTGGGGAGGAGAGCAGTACGAGAAAGATGGTTTTACTCAAATAGCCTCTCTGTACTTCTGTACTGTGTTTGGGCTGTCCGCTTCGGGCAGCCCTTTTTGTTATCTGACAATAAGATAGCTCTCAGGGTAAAGCAGAGAATCTATCCGAAACCACTTGACTTTTTTGGAAAATTGCTGTAATTGAAATTGAAAACCGATTTCATTTGACCGATATTGACAGTAGGAACGTATAAAGTGCGAGAGTTTCTAAGAACCAGAGGATTCAAAATGACCCCGCAACGGGAGATGATCTTCCGTGCCTTCTTCGAGCTGGGCGAGCATGTTACGGTTGCAGAATTGTATCGGAAGGTCTGTGAGAAGAATCCGGCAGTGGGGTATAGCACAGTCTGGCGAAACCTGAAGTTGATCTGCAAGGTGGGACTGGCCGAGGAGGTGAACCTCGGTGACGGTGTAACCCGGTATGATCGCATCACCCGCCAGCCTCACGGGCATCTCTACTGTCTGCAATGCAAGAAACTGACTGAGTTCGAGATGAACAGCATCACGGACTTGCTTGATCTGGCAGCCAAGCAGTATGATTTCGCGGTTGAGGGAGTCAAGGTCGAGATAAGCGGTTACTGTAGATCGTGCCGGAAGATGAATGAGAGACTGGCAAAAGATGGAAGAACAAACTAGCTGGTGGTCGCGACATCGGCGACGCTGGTCCAGACGTCACCGGCATCGTCACGGTGCACATATGTCGGGAGGCCGTGGCGGTGGCCGTCATGGTATGACGACCTTTCTGGATCGAATGTACCCGGGACAGAAAGGACGGGTTATCGGATATGTTGATGACTCTCCGGTCGTTCGCCGGCTGACCGAGCTTGGTCTTATCCCGGGACGCGAGATCATCTATCTTAGAAACGCACCTCTCCAGGATCCGCTTCAGATTCAGGTAGGCGCCAGTTGTCTGTCACTTCGGCGCAGCGAAGCTTCCCTGGTCGCAGTCGAGTTGGAAGAGTAAGCTGCTACTGGCTGTTCCCCGATGAGTGTTACTCCTCACAGAGCATCTCTGTCACACACGGCAACGGTGGCGATCTGCGGCAATCCTAATTGCGGCAAAACGACAATCTTCAACGGCATTACCGGCTTACGACAGAAGGTAGCTAACTATCCCGGCGTGACAGTTGAAAAAGTCACCGGCCACTTTCAGGTTCCTTCTTATCCCGATTTGAAACTTACCCTTGTCGATATACCCGGCTCATATTCGCTGGCGGCATTATCCCCTGACGAATACATCGCCGCCCGGGCAATGTTCGGTGGCTTCGATGGCGAGGCACGGCCGGATCTGATTATCTGTGTTATCGATGCCACCAACCTGGAGCGTGGCCTTTACTTCCTCTTTCAGGTTCTTCAGATCGGTCAGCCGGTAGTGGTTGCCCTGAACATGATTGATGTAGTTCTAAGGCGAGGCCAGAGGATACACGCCAATAAGCTGTCCCGGTTACTGGGGGGTATCCCGGTCGTCCCGGTTGTGGGCAATCGGGGTACGGGTATCAATAAGCTGAAGAAGGCGGTTGCCGAGACGCTCGAATCACCCGGGTCAGCCAAGCGTGACTGGTATGATCCTTTGACGGAGGAGGTCCTTACTGAGTTGATGGCCATCTCAGATGAAGGGAACCACACCAAGGCCGAGTATCTTCGCATTCTCTTTGACAAGGGTGGTCCGGCAGAGAGAGAGTTCCTGCGTGGGGAATATGGACGCAAACGCGCCGTTCTTGACATAGGAAGAAAAAGGCTGACGGATCACTTCGGATCGTTATCCGCTGCGGAAACGGCTCCCCTAACGTCCAAGGCAGCCGATCTGTGCCATCAGGTGCTGACTGTCAAGCCGGTAAGGAGGCGTTCTGCAGCTGAGCGGGCTGATCGCGTGCTTCTGCACCCGTTGTTCGGACTGGTCATTCTGGTTCTGGTGGTGACACTGATATTTCAGTCGATTTTCACGCTGGCCCAACCGTTGATGAACCTCATCGATAGTCTCTTCACCGATCTTGCCACACAGGTGGATTTGGTGATGACGGAGGGTCCGCTGCAGTCGCTGCTGGTGGACGGGGTCATCGGAGGTGTTGGTTCCGTGCTCATTTTCATTCCCCAGATCGTCATCCTGTTTCTGTTTGTTGCTATTCTGGAAGACTCCGGCTACATGCCACGGGCGGCATTTCTGGTCGATCGCATTTTCCGGTGGTGCGGCTTGTCCGGCAAGTCGTTTATTCCCATGCTTTCTTCCTTCGCCTGTGCTGTACCGGGGATTATGGCTACGCGGACAATTGAGAACCGGAAACTCCGGTTTCTTACAATCATGGTGGCACCGCTAATGAGTTGTTCGGCACGGCTGCCGGTGTACACTATCATGATTGTCGCCTTTATTCCTTACCGGTCGTATCTGGGCCTCTTTAATTCGCAGGGACTGGTGCTGGCCAGCATGTATCTGCTTGGCATACTTGTCGCTGCAATCGTGTCCATTATTCTCAGCAAGACAGTTCTCCGGCCCGAGCCCGGAAGTTTCCTTATGGAGATGCCTGCCTACAGAATCCCCACCCCCCGGTCGGTGTTCCTCCGGGTGTTTAATGGTGTCTGGTTGTTTGTCCTGCGGGCGGGAACAATTATCCTGGCGATTATGGTACTCATCTGGGCTCTCAGTTACTACCCTCGCTCAGAGCAGATCGCACATGATTTCGAGTCCAGCCGAAGAAGTATGGCCGAAACCCACATGACCCAACTGGCTTCATTAGAAGAGCGCCTGTCTGTTATTGCAGCCGACCAATCCGAAAGCAAACGGGCCGCAATCGAGAATCTGGAACAACGGGTTTCGACGGCAACATCCGAGCCGGAGCTTGCCGCCATCCAAGCTGAATATCTGGCCGGCGTACCCGGAGACAGCATCCTGGTGTGGCTGATAGTCCAGCAGAAAAGGGTAACCCTTTCATACGAGCGAGAGTTGCTGGCACTTAGCAACGAGCAAGCTGGGGCCAGCCTTCGCAATTCCTATTTTGGCCGGATAGGCCGGCACGTGGAACCACTCTTTGGACCTCTTGGGTGGGATTGGCGGATCACGATGGCGGCGCTGGCCTCGTTTCCGGCTCGAGAGGTGATTGTCGCCACGCTGGGGACAATTTTTAATCTCGGCAGCGAGGTGGATGAAGCCTCGTCCTCTTTGATCGATAAGATGCGTCAGGCGACATGGGAAGAAGGTCCGCGAATGGGAGAGCCGCTCTTTACGCCGGCGGTGGCACTGTCCATCATGGTCTTTTTTGCTCTCTGTTGCCAGTGTGGTGCCACGCTGGTAGTTATATACAAGGAGACCAACGGCTGGCTGTACCCGTTAGCGAGCTTTGTGTACATGACGGTGCTGGCCTATCTGGCAGCCATCGTGGTGTATCAGGTTTTCTCAGGGTTGGGTGCTTAATGGAGCTCTTCTGGCAGAATACCGGTGTTCTGGCGGCTGTCGCCCTTGCGGTTGTGTACCTGGCCCGGCGTTTGGTTCTTCGGAGGAGGATGAAATCCGGCTGTGCTAACTGCATGTTTGCCAGAGCAGTGCGGCAGTGCGGCGAGCAAGCGCCCCGGAATGCTCCCAGATGAAATTGACTTTTACCATCGAGCTGGTATACTATAAGTTTTAGGGGCATAATGTTGTTGCCTTCTGGTGCCATACTGCTGGGACAGTATCGTCCGCTGGACTCGTTCCTCCACCGGCTTGACGCCCGGGCCAAGATTCCCCCGATCATTCTGATCATGGTCCTCGGCCTGCTGACCGATTCATTTGCGTTCTACCTCATTATCCTGTTTGCTTTGCTGCTCGGGCTGGTTGGGTCAGGAGTCAATCTGAAAACGCTGGTTCGTAATTTCCAGCCGGTGCTGATTATTGTAGCCGTAACTTTTGTCTATCATCTTGTTTTTTCCGGGAGAGGAACGCCGGTGCTGGTTGAACTGTTTGGTTTTGCCGTTACCTCCGGTGCTCTGGCAAGTGCAGCTTTTTTCTCCCTGAGACTGATTCTCTTTCTGGGTATTGCCTTCCTGGTCACACTGACCAACTCGCCATCGGAGCTGGCCGAGGCTCTGGCCCAACTGCTGGCGCCGCTCAAGAGAATACGGGTGCCGGTTGATGATCTCGGTCTTATTCTCTTTATCGCGCTCCGTTTCATCCCTATCCTTTATCAGGAGTTCACAGCTATCAAACAAGCCCAGATGATTCGCGGTGTCAGTTTCACCGGTTCGCTCGTTGATCGTATTCGCAAGACGACAAGTATCCTGATTCCGGTTTTTGTGGCGGCTATCAATCGGGCCGATGATCTCGCACTGGCGATGGAGGCACGGGGCTACCGGAGCGGTTGTCCGAGGACATTCTACACCCGGGCAATGTTCGGGAAGCGCGAGTGGATTTTCATGCTGACAAGCGGCCTGATGGTAAGCCTGCTGTTTTCTCTAACACGGTGAATATGGCCGAGCGGAATATCAGGATCATTATTGAATACAACGGCACCCCCTTTGCCGGCTGGCAGTCCCAGATTAACCAGAGAACGGTTCAGGATGAGCTACTGGACGCTATTCACAGGACGACCGGCGTCAGAGTGAACCTGATCGGTGCGGGCCGGACCGATGCCGGTGTCCACGCGCTCGGACAAGTCGCTAATTTCCGGATTGACCACCGGCTTCAACCGGAACGGTACCGAGAGGCGCTCAATTTCTATCTCCCCGACGATATCCGGATCAAGGAGTCGGCGGAGGTACCGCTTGAGTTCCACGCCAGGCGGGATGCACGATTTCGGCGGTATCGCTATCTGGTCGGGTGTGAACAGTCGGCAATTTATCGTAATCTTCGCTGGTACCAGAGAGGCCTCGATCTTTCGCTGCTGAATTCGGCCGCCGGACTGGTTGTCGGCCGACACGATTTTTCTCCGTTTTGTGTGGTCGCATCCCGCAAGGAGAATAATGACTGCCGGATCGATCACTCCTGCTGGCGCCGGATTGGCTCGCTGCTGGTGTACGAAATCAGAGGCAATCGGTTTCTGCACGGCATGGTGCGTTCACTTGTGGGCTCCATGACTAACCTCGCTAAGGTCTCCAGGGATCACAACCTGCAAAACTTGACTTTGGAACAATTTAAGGATATTTTGGACGTTCCCGGGAAGAACCGGATACCGTTCACGGCGCCGGCTCACGGGCTGTATCTCGTTGCTGTGGGCTATTGAAACAGGGTATGACAAATGAAATTCTTTATCGACACTGCCAATCTTGAAGCTATCAAGGAAGCAGCCGCGATGGGTGTGCTAGACGGAGTTACCACTAATCCATCGCTGGCGGCAAAAGAGACAGCGCCTTACCGCGAGATCCTGGTTGAGATCTGCAAAGTTGTCTCCGGGCCGGTTTCCGCAGAAGTGCTGGCTACCGATACTGA
>JAOZPL010000290.1:0-1343 GCA_029932795.1 Candidatus Zixiibacteriota bacterium
TAAACGATAACCTCCGGAGGGTATGTATATGAAGGTTGATGATATCAAAAATGTTGCTGTGATAGGGGCCGGGACGATGGGCAACGGTATCGCTCAGGTGTTTGCCATGGCCGGATACCGGGTCAGTCTGGTGGATATCGATCAGAAGTTTCTTGATCGGGCACTGGCTACAATCGGCAAGAGCCTGGATCGGATGATTAAGAAGGAGAAAATCACTGAGGCCGACAAATCGACGGTACTGGAGCGGATCAAAACCTCGACTGATGTGAAATCAATTTCCGGGGCACAGCTGGTAATAGAGGCGGCAACTGAAAACCTTGACACAAAGCTGAAATTGTTTGAACAGATTGAGGGTATCGCTTCCACTGATACCATTCTGGCGTCCAATACCTCGTCGCTCCCGATCACCAAACTGGCGGCCGTAACTAAAAGACCTGATAAGGTCGTCGGCATGCATTTTATGAACCCTGCCCCGATGATGAAACTGGTCGAACTAATCCGCGGGATTGCTACCTCTGATGAGACGGTTGCTGTGATCAAAGAGCTCTGCGGAAAGCTCGGGAAGACGCCGGTCGAGGCTAATGACTGCCCCGGTTTCATCGGCAACCGTATTCTGTTACCGATGATTAACGAGGCCATCTATGCCCACATGGAAGGAGTCGGCGAGATCGAGGCAATTGACGAAGTAATGAAACTCGGCATGGGACATCCAATGGGACCCTTCGTTCTGGCTGATTTTATCGGGTTGGATGTCTGTCTGGCTATTTTGGAAGTGATGCATCAGGGACTCGGCGATCCGAAGTACCGCCCCTGTCCGCTCCTCAGGAAAATGGTCCAGGCTGGTTACCTTGGACGTAAATCCGGTCGCGGCTTTTACGACTATAGCAAATAAGGAGACTGTCTATGGACTTTGGATTATCCGAAGAGGACCTTGAGTTCAAGCAAATGGCCCGTGAGTTGGCGGAGAAACGTATCTACCCGCACGCCGAGGAGTTCGACGAAAAGGAGAAAACCCCACAGGAGCTGATTAAAGAGTGCGCTGAACTGGGCTATTTTGGTTTCACGGTTCCGGAGGAGTACGGTGGTCTCGGCCTGAGTACAGTGGCATTCATGGGGGTACTGGAGGAGATCTGCGCAGCATCAGCCGGTTTTGGCATCATGCTGTCGGTCCATACGTCGCTGACATGTGAAATCTTGAAGCTGTTCGGATCGGATGAACTGAAGCAGAAGTACCTTCCTGATATGGCGGCCGGCACCAGGATAGGTGCCTATTGTATCACGGAGCCGGATGCCGGTACTGATATCGCTTCGCTGAGTACAACCGCTGAGGCGAAGGGCGACAT
>JAOZPL010000290.1:1353-2640 GCA_029932795.1 Candidatus Zixiibacteriota bacterium
TAACGGCACCAAGACCTTTGTCACCAACGCTGTTTACTCTGATCTGCTGATCGTTTTTGCCAAGACCCATCCGGAGGAAGGTCGCAAGGGAATCTCCTGCTTTGTCGTTGATAAGAACGCTAAGGGAGTTCTCCTCGGCCAGCCGGAACGGAAATGTGGCATGAGAGCATCGGACACGCGCGAGATCAGCCTCCAGGATGTGGAAGTGCCAAAGATGAATCTGGTCGGCAACGAGCGCGAGGGATTCCGGATGGCGGTCGTAATTCTCAATTCGGGCCGGATCGGCGTATCTTTCCAGGCAATCGGGATCGCCCAGGCTGCCTTGAACGAGGCCATCAAGTACTCCAAAGAGCGTAAACAGTTCGGTCAGGTGATCGCCAATTTTCAGGCGATTCAGTTCAAACTGGCCGATATGGCTACCCGAATAGATGCAGGACGGCTTCTTGGCTATCGCGCTGCCCAATTGAAGGATGAAGGCAAGCCGTGTCACCGGGAATCATCAATGGCTAAGCTGTTCTGCTCGCAGATGGCCAATTTCGTCTGTAATGAGGCCGTGCAGATTCACGGGGGCTATGGGTACATCAAGGAGTACGCGGTGGAGCGCTATTTCCGTGACGCCCGGGTTACCGAGCTGTATGAAGGTACGACGGAAGCACAGAAGATGGTTATCTCCAGGGATTTGCTGAAGGATTAATACTTTGCTGGAAAAGAAACATCTGGAATACCGGGAAAAGATACGGGCTTTTGCCATTGAAAAAATTGAACCGCTGGCCCGGGATCTTGACGAACAGCAACGTTTTCCCGATGAGCACATGCAGCCTCTTACCGAGATGGGGTTGTTGAGCATGCTGATACCGGAGAAATACGGTGGTAAACCGATTGACACGGTTAGCTATTCCATTGCTGTTGAGGAAATATCGCGTGTCTGTGGTTCCACCGGTATCATGTTGGCGGCTCATAATTCACTCGGTTGCTTTCCCATCCTCCATTTCGGTACCGAAGAGCAGCGACAGAGATACATGCCGCGGGCTGCCCGGGGCGAGCTTCTGGCATTCGGCCTTTCGGAGCCGGAGGCCGGTTCCGACGCCGGTGGTACACGCACAATGGCACGAAAGGAAAACAACCACTGGATCATCAACGGCAGTAAATCCTGGATTACTTCGGCCACTAAGGCTTTCGCTACGATTGCTGCTGCTCGGACTTCAGAGGACCCGGAGGACAAGCGGATTACCTGCTTCATCCTGGAGAAGGAGTGGGAAGGCTACTCAGTCGGCAAGAAAGAAAACT
>JAOZPL010000290.1:2650-3209 GCA_029932795.1 Candidatus Zixiibacteriota bacterium
GATCCGACACCGCTTTTATCCATTTCGACGATCTGAAAGCACCACTGGACAGTCAGCTTGGGGAAGTCGGGCATGGATTCAAACAGATGCTTATTACCCTTGATGGCGGGCGTATATCAATTGGGGCCATGGCGCTCGGACTGGGTCAGGCCGCGTTTGATTGTGCGCTCAAATACGCTGCCGGCCACAAGGAATTTGGCAAACCGATAGCCTACCAGCAGGGAATCGGATTTAAGCTGGCTGACATGGCTACGGAGCTTGAGGCTGCACGGCTGATGATTTATGAAACCTCGCGGCTCAAAGACGCCGGCAAGCCGTTCTCCAGGCAGTCAGCGATGTGCAAGCTGTTCGCATCGGAGGTAGCCACCCGAACAGCGGCAAACGCTATTGGCATCCTGGGCGAAGTTGGAATCTCCATTGGTCGCTATCCTGCCGAGAGGGTCTGGCGCGATGTCAAACTGTGTGAGATTGGGGAGGGAACGTCGGAGATCCAACGGCTGGTCATCGCCCGCGATCTGGTGAAATCAGTAGAGAAGGTTTAAGGCGGATCTCAATTAGA
>JAOZPL010000291.1 GCA_029932795.1 Candidatus Zixiibacteriota bacterium
TCGATGGCGGCCAGATGCTGCATTATGGGGCCAAGACGGTCCCGGTTGCCGGTTATTACTCGATGCCAAGGTTGTATCATGATGGTCTGATGTTGTGCGGTGATGCGGCCGGGATGTTGAATGCCCAGAAGCTCAAAGGAGTTCACCTGGCTATAAAAGCCGGGATGTTGGCGGCAGAGACGCTGTTTGATGCCGTTAAAAGTGATGATTATTCTGTCGCTACCCTGAAACGTTATGCGGAACGTTTTGAGGATAGCTGGGTGAAGAAGGAACTTTACGGGGCCAGGAATTTTCATGCTGGTTTCAAAGGCGGGTTGTGGGCCGGTCTGTTTCATGCTGGAATACAGATGGCAACAGGTGGGCGTGGATTGTTTAACCGTCGAGTAAACAAACCTGATCACGAACATATGCTGAAGATCGAAGAGTACCGGTGGCGTTTCGGTCACGAACCGAAAAAAGTTGAGATCAAGTTTGATAATAAATATACATTTGATAAAGTCACTGATGTTTACAAGTCTGGCACTGCTCACGAAGAGCATCAGCCTTCGCATCTTGTTATTGCAGATTATGATATCTGCAACAACCAGTGTACCGAAGAATACGGCAACCCCTGCCAGCATTTCTGTCCGGCACAGGTCTATGAGATGGTCGATGATGAATCTCGGGTAGGTCGGAAAAAGCTCCAGCTCACACCGTCGAACTGCATCCATTGCAAGACCTGTGATATTGTAGATCCGTACCAGGTGATTCGCTGGGTAACCCCGCAGGGAGGGGAAGGTCCTAACTTTACCAATTGCTGAGATCGATCCCGGCCAATCAGTTCTTTTTACGCATAACTTATCCCCGTGGCTGAATGGGTGCCAAGGAGGCGGTCAGCGTTTTTCCGAACTCGGTCACGGAATGAGCGTATCATCATATGTGATTGTTGGCCTGAAAGATGAATTGAGATGCTGGTAAAAGTTGTCGCCGTGCAGGCCCGGATAGGGAAACCGCTGGGTCTCCAAGAAAAAATACACATCTTCAAACAACGACCGGATTTTGTCTGCCTGCCGGAGTATTATCTCCTCGATGACAGTATTGAGGACTATCATCGGGCGGCTCTTCGCAAGGTGGAGTTCCTCAAGTACCTGGAGCGGCTCTCGGATGAGCTCTCGACCTGCCTGATCGGTGGGACGGTTGTTGAGGCCGAACAAGACAGGCTGTATAACAGTTGCTACATCTTCAACCGCGGACTGGCACTGGGGCGGTACCGGAAACGGTTTCCGGTACGTGGTGAAAGGGCTGCGGGCATTTCTCCCGGTAGTCAGAACTTGGTGCTGGATTTCGAAGGGACGAAGCTGGCGGTGATGATATGTGGTGACGTGTTCTACCCGGAGGTCTTTACCGAGTTGGCGGCGGCCGAAGTTGACTTGATATTTGTTCCGACTACCTCCCCTTTTCGTCCGGATGATTCTCTATCGAGAAAGAGAGATCGGGATAATAGATACTTTATCTCCGGGGCGGAGGTCTCAGGCTCGTACGTGGTCAAAGTATGTGGCGTAGGTGCTGTTCTTGACAAATCACTTCAGGGAAGGTCGTTGATTGCTGCGCCATGGGGGGTTGTCTCACGCGTTGATTTGGGGGGTGAGAATCAGGAGCGGATTCTGACTGCTACGCTGGACATCTCCGACTTGAGGGAGTTCCGGTTGAAGTTCAGGTCTCGTCGAGTAGCTCCGGCGGACGTTGCCGCAAGCTCGGCAATCGAAATCAGGGGTTGACACCGCTTATCCTTCACGCTAAAAAAGAAACTCCCGCTGCTGCGGGAGTCTTGTTTGTCAAGCATGATGGTGGGCCAACTCAGTATGAGCTCTCGGCCTGCCGGTGCTGGCGCTCGACGTTGTTTTCAATCGAGGATGTTTCCACCAGCCGGTTGAACCAGCGACCATAGAGTTGCTGTTGTTTGGCGGACAGCACCACCGTAAGGATAGAATCTCTCTTTTCGTTATAATCGGTCAGGTCCGGGGTCGTGCGTTCGATAAGGGAGAAGATGACTGTGCCTGACTGGTGATCGACCGGTCTGGATATCTGACCGGTTTCGGTTAGCGAGAAGGCAGCCCCGATTGCCTTTGGATCCCGGCCTAGACCGGGGACATAACCGGTCCGTGTGAATGGGGACGGGGATGCCACCTTCTCACCGAACATTTCGGCTGCTTTCTGGAACTTCACTCCCTTTTCCAGTTGTGCGTAGATAGCGCTGGCTGTGTCACGGCAGATGTCTGCTACCATCTGTAGAATCAAATCCTGCCTGACGCGTGCCATGACTTCATTGAACTCCCCGGGCCCTGCTGGAATCTGCCGAGCAACCTGCACTACGAAGTACGCGGCAGATGTCTCCATGATGTTGGAGATTGCCCCCGAATCACTTTCAAATGCGAACTCGTTCGCTTCCGGGTTCATACCGATATGGGGAACGGGGCGGTCGCGGAGGAACGGGTCAGTAGTTTCGATTTCCAGACCGGTCTCCTCGGAGGCTGCCTGGAAGCCCCTGTTTTCAGCGATCTGCTTGAATTGCTCAATCTTTGTGTACTGGATATCAAGAGTTTCCTGGGATGGTTTGACTTTAAGAAGAATGTGAGAAACATGAGCTTTCTTCACCTTCTTCTCTTCCGTCTCTCCGGGCTGGGTCTCCATCTCTTCTTTATATCCCTGGTGTTTCAGTATGTGCCAGCCGAAACTGGTGCGCAGGGGTTTGGATACCTCTCCTTCTTGCATGGCAAAGGCAAGCGAGTCAAATTCAGGAACCATTCTTCCACGCACAAACCAGCCGAGGTCGCCGCCATTACGGGCGCTGGCCGGGTCATCTGAATACGTCTTGGCCAGTTCGGCGAAATCAGTGCCGGCCATGATAGAATCGTAAAGCGCTAAGCTTCGGGAGTGCATGATTTCCCAGTCTTCTTCAGTCGGCTCCTTTTTCACCATTACGATGTTCAGGACAGCGCGTTCCTCGAGTTGGTATTTATCCCGGTGTTGGACATGGTAAGCGATGAGTTCATCCTCGCTGGGCCTTGGCGCCGGTTGCGCAAAACGGGCGAAGCCAACATTGATCATGTTGACAGCCACAGTCTCCGTGGCGTCCAGGAAAGCCTGTTTGACTTCTCCTTCAGTGACACTGGCGGCCTCAATAATGAGCTGCTGCATTTTCGCTTTGCGCA
>JAOZPL010000292.1 GCA_029932795.1 Candidatus Zixiibacteriota bacterium
ATTTTCATCTGGCGGCCATCGCTTCAGTAGGACGTTCATTTCAACAGGAAGCCATCACTTTTCGAATCGGCTTTGAGGGAACCCTCAATATGCTGACCGCTGCGGCAAACCTCAGCCACCTGAGGATGTTTTTATTCGTCGGCTCCGCTGATTCTTATGGCGTTTTCTCACCAAAAGCCAAAACACTGACCGAGGAACAGCCGCTTAACCCGATCTCACCCTATGGAATTGCCAAAGCCGCAGCAGAGCATGCTGTCCGCTACTATTTTCGTCAGCATAACCTGCCGGCCACAATAGCCCGCGCATTCAACCACAGCGGCCCACGCCAGAGCGACAGTTTTGTCATCCCGGCCATCGCCCACCAGATCGCCCTGATTGAATCCGGCCGTCAGAAGCCGATCCTGCGCGTGGGTGATCTATCCGCGAAACGTGATTTCTCCGATGTCCGTGATATCACCCGCGGCTATTTTCAGATAGCTGATAAGGGCAAACCGGGTGAGGTATACCAGCTCTGCTCTGGTCGGGCAGTGTCCATACAGAGAGTACTGGATTTGTTGCTGTCTTTTTCGACGGCGAAGATAACCGTCAAGACGGACACGGCACGACTTCGTAAAGCCGATATTCCCATTTTACGAGGCAGCCACCGTAAAGCGGCTCGAACAGTAGGTTTTGAGATCCGCTACAAACTGAAACAGACTTTGTGGGACACCCTGGAATACTGGCGCAGGGAAACAAGGCAGGGACATTAGATACCCATGGAGGGTGAGCACATGGCAACGAGGAACAAGAAAAAATCCAGCGCCGCCGATCTGCTGCTGGACAGGATTGAGAAAAAAACGGCCAGAGCCGGTGTCATTGGACTCGGGTATGTCGGCTTGCCGCTCTCACTGATACTGGTCAAAGCCGGCTTTCACGTGACCGGTTTTGATATCGACAAAGTAAAGGTCAAGCGCCTGAACGAAGGCAAATCAGACATTGACGATGTCCCGGACAGCATGGTCAGAAAAGCAATCCAATCCGGCCTTTTTGTCGCCACCACCGACGCCAGGAAGATCTCCCGGATGGACACCATCTCCATCTGTGTGCCTACCCCGCTCTCCAAGACCAAGGACCCGGACGTCAGCTATATTCTGGCGGCTATGGACTGGGTGGTCAAGCACATCAGAAGGGGAACTCTGGTAGTGCTGGAGTCAACCACCTACCCGGGGACAACCGAGGACCTGATTCTCCCCCTTCTTCAAAAAAAGAATTTCCAGGTCGGCTCCGATTTCTTTCTGGCCTTTTCCCCGGAGCGCGTTGATCCGGGGAATCAGGAATTCACCACGGAAAATACCGCCCGGGTCGTGGGAGGTGTGACCCCAAAATGCACCAGAATCGCTCGAAGGTTTTATGAACAGGCGATCAGCCATGTGCATGCTGTTTCATCGACCCAGACCGCTGAAATGGTCAAGCTACTGGAGAACACTTTTCGCTCCGTCAACATCGGTCTGGTCAATGAGGTGGCTGTCATGTGCCACCGTCTGGGAATTGATGTCTGGGAGGTTATCGACGCAGCCGCCACCAAACCATTTGGCTTTATGCCATTCTATCCCGGTCCCGGTCTGGGAGGACACTGTATCCCAATCGATCCACACTACCTCTCTTGGAAGCTAAAAACGCTGAACTACTATGCCCGTTTCATTGAACTGGCCGGTGATATCAACAGCCGAATGCCCGAGTGGGTGGTGGATCGGATCAGTTCGATGATGAACCGGAAGTTTGCTAAGGCGCTGAACAAAGCCTCTGTACTGATTCTGGGGGTGGCTTACAAGCGCAATATCAAGGACCTGCGCGAGTCACCATCGCTCGATGTCATCAAGCTGCTTGAGGACAAGGGCTCAAGGATTTACATTAATGATCCTTATGTCAGGCAAGTTGCATGGAAAAACGGTGCCAAAAAATCTGCCCGATTGACAGTTCAGCTGCTAAAGAAGGTTGATCTGGTCGTAATCGTCACCGACCACTCCGACTATGACTACCAGTGGATTGTAGACAATGCCAGGATAGTTTTCGACACCCGGAACGCCACCAAACATGTTCGTAAGAACCGTCACAAGATAGAACTCCTGTAATCTCAAGACCCTATCAGTCTTGGGCAAACGGAAATCGGCCAACCTTTTTTGCCTACCCCCGAGGGATACCTAATCTGGAATACCATTATGCCGATTAGATAACAATGCGGGTAGGAAACGATGCCTTCTGACGAAAACAGACAACAACAACGGGTACAGGATGTCGCCCTGATTCTTAAGGACCTGCTCAAGGTCATCAAGGTCGTTTCCATGTATCCTGAGGGGAACCCACTCCCCCAATCGATGAGACGGAGTTTTGCCGAAAGACTTGAGACCATTGTAGAGAACTCCGGCGACATAAGAATTGCCGTTTTTCGTGACCACCTGACTCTTGATGATGAGACAGTCTATACCGACCGTTCGAAGGAAGAGAGTCTGGCCGCCCTCTTTTTTGAAGCCGGTTTCACCAACATCACCTTTAAGCAAGGGCTGGACGTCGAAGAGATTTACCGGCTCCTCGATGCTCTCAAGACATATGTTAACAGCCCCGGAAAGAGCCAGGACCTCGTCAACCTGATCTGGGAAGCAGGGATCTCCGGCCTTGCCTTTACGACGGTTGAAGACATTGCCTTGGCGAAGTACGACGGTGACTTCAGGGTAGAAGAGTTCGACAGCCCGAGCGGAACCGGCGATATCCGCGGGACCCAGATGGGCACCGACACCATCGAAAACTACAACGCGATCTTCGATCCGGATGGCTCTCAGGCCGGAACTGACCTCGACACGTCGGACCTGGCTCACGCCCGGACCGGAATCCGCGGGCGGCTTTCTCCCACCGGGCAACATGATGATTTTGGCATCAGCCCACAACAGGTTCAGGGGAACGTGCTCGACACCGACGGACTTGATGACAGCCCCTACCGCACGGCCGAAGCAGCCGAGGCAATGGGCCTGGCTGACCTTCATTCGCCCCCTGCCCCCATAATCCCGGACACGAGCCTGATCCTGAACGATGAACTGAAGCTGTCCGAGGAAGAGGAAGAACAAGTACGTTGCATGATCCGTGAAGACGCTGACTTCGACATGTACAAATCAACGGCCGAGCTGGTTATGGAACTGCTACATCAGGA
>JAOZPL010000293.1 GCA_029932795.1 Candidatus Zixiibacteriota bacterium
TGGCGATCTCCGATGGTGAGCTGGCGCTTCTTAGTAGAGGCAAAAGATAATGGAATCTGGAGATAAAGATGGCAAACGATAGTCCATTCCTGATTTTCAAAGTTGAGTGCCCGATCTGCAGAACGATCAATGAGTTCGAGATGATCCGGGTCGGGGCGTATGTCGAAGGGGGTCGTGACACGGACTTCTGCCCGTTGGATATCAAGTGGCGATCGCCGCGTTTCCAGGCTTACCATCCGCTTGTTTTTTTCACCGCCACTTGCAGCAATTGTTACTACTCCCGTGAATTCACGAACAGTTTCAAGGACTGGAAGAACGATGCCAACTTCAAAATGTATCGTCTCAAGGCGGTTAAGGATAAACACCTGGAACAGCTTTCTATTGCGGATTCGGTAATCAAAATGATGGGGGGAATGATAGACATACATCGCTACCCCAATGAGTCAGCCATACTGAAACTGCACCTGGCCGTTTATGACGAGCAGCTTGCCGAACACCACAGTAAACTTGATCTGGGTCGTTTCTACCTGCGAATCGCCTGGATCTTCCGTGAGATGGAGAAAGGTGAAAACCCGTATCGTCTGTTCCTGAGGGGATTAATGCACGAGCTTGATAACAAATATGGTCAGCTGGCTCATACGATCGAGAGCGTCAGATCCGAGACGGAAACGTTTGCCCAGACTATAAAGTCGCATTTTGAGGTCGACCAGATTCCGGCAGAGATAAAATCACAGATGCTGACGTATTGTGATCGGCAGGATGTCCAAATCACCGAGCTCATCAGTGCAATTGGCACTGTGGAACAGAAGTTATCCAGTCTCGGTGAACTGGTCGAGGAGTATAAGGTGGCCTTGCTTGGTTCCGGGGACGGAGACGCAGGCCCGACCTTCGGCAAGGATGTCTCTTTCCAGGAATTCTTGGCCAGACTTCGCAAAGCCTGGCCCGGCACTGTTTGCAGCGAGCGCCAGGCACTTGAGAAAGCGGTGGAAAACTACAAGGCGGCGTTCGCCAGTGGCCGGGATATCGGCTCCGGCCCCCAGCAGATACAGGCATCCTACCTGATTGCGGAGCTATCCCGGCGGATCGGGGATTACGATGAAGCGAGACAGTATTTCACGAGTACGATAAAGTCCGGCCAGGAGTTCATCTATGCCAATCGCCATGATCGATCTCGGACGATTCTCACCAGGAAGATACTGGAACTGGCCATTGAGCAGGGGAAGCTGAACCTGGCCGCTTCGAAACAGGCCTAGCTCAGAAGGGTAATGCGGCGTGCAGTTTGTGCAGACAAAGTTTTCCCAGCCACTTAAGATCTGGGAGAAAATAAGGATCATTGTCAGCTCGGGAACAGAGTCGGGTGAGTATGAAGCTCGTATCGAGGATTTCATCAACGGTGGGATTGTCATCACAAAACCGGAATTCGTACAGGGTAAGACGTTGCTTCGGGATGATAGTCCGGTTCTGGTGCAGTTCACCCGTGAGGACGCCGCCTACCAGTTCGTGTCGCGGATCAAGCGCGCTTCTTTAAAAGGGGCATCCCGGACACTTCTGGCTCCACCCAGGTCTTTTCAGCGTGTCCAGCGACGCCTGTTTGTGCGTATTGAAACATCCACCGAGGTTGCGTACGCACCGATAGTGGCCGAGGGTAAGTGGGACAACTGGAAAGATGGTTTGCACTGGAAGAACAGTCGTTGTGTTGATATCAGTGGTGGCGGCGTGCTGCTAAAGGCGACTGACGAACTCCGTACAGGGATGCTGCTGCTGATGAAGCTGGAGTTCTTCAAGAAACACGATCTCCCTGACTGGGTGGTAGGTATTTGCCGCCGCGTCTTTTCAAAAGAAGGGCAACATCTGGCCGGAGTAGAGTTCCTGCTGGCCAACCAACTGCTGGAGTTCCTGAGCCGGAAAATTCTCGCTCAGCTACCCGAGTCGGTGACAGAGTTCGACACCATCACCCAGAACAGGTTGGTATCCGACATCTTTTCTGAGCAGGTTGAACTCCGTCAGAAAGGTCTTCTGTGAGATGAGTGCGTCGGTCAATTGCCTGAACAATGGCCCGATCGGGATTGAAGTCGTTTCTCTCGATGTCTCGCGTCTGGTCGGCTACGAAATCAAAATATACACGGAACAGTTCCCCGGCAAAGAGTTAGCCTCCAGGGTGGTATCGGCAGAAGCGAGGGAGATCGCGGTTGACAGCGGCAGCAGTTTCGGGTTGATTGGCAATCTGATCAGTCCCCAGCAAGTCATTCTCCAGTTCCCATACAAGGGCCAGGATATTGTCGTACGCGCTCAATTGAGGCGAACTCACGGCGGCCAGTGCCATCTGATAGTTGAAGAACGAATGATTCCTCTCTCCCGGCGACAACATCATCGAATCAACCGGCTCCTGCCGGTTAAGCTGGCCACCTATCCGGTGGTCTCGTATGGTCGACGGGAACTCTCCAGCTTGCGGTGGATCGCAACCCAAACGATAAACGTATCAAGCGGGGGAGTAATGATCAGCATTCCCAGTTTCCTGGAGAAAGGTATTTATCTGCTCATACATATCGATTGCGAGGAGATTTCTTTACCGCCCTTGTTGCTGGGGCGCGTCTGTCACTGCTACCAGACGGATAAGGGTCAGTTTAGGGCGGGTATCGAATTTATCGTCAAGGAGATCGGACAGAAACTGTTCCCTCCAGCGAGGCTGCGGGAGCTGCCACAAACCGTTCTGAACTATACCAGTAAGCAGCGGGAAAAACTCAACAAAGATATTCTCGCGTTGGAATCAAAGGAAAAGGATTCAGACAGGAGTCAAGGATGAAAAAAAGCTCAAGGACCAGATTCATAAGCGAGGTGGAAGCCACCGCGACAGAGGTTACCGCGCGCCGTCCGTTTATGGTCGAACGCGATAAACGGCGACGCTTTGTGCGACTGGAACTATCGGCTCCTATGTCGCTGCATACGATCAAAGATGTAGTTGAAGGGTTCCGTCACGAGGAAGACAGGTACGCTATTCAGGGTCTCATTTTGAACATCTCCGCCGGTGGAGTTCTGGTAGAGATTGGAGAGGTTATCAACGAAGGGGATGTTGTATCCATGCGCTTCACTTTACAGGAAGTGGAGACTCTGGACAACGTGCTCGGCCTGGTGAAGCGGGTCGAGGTTGACAGCGAGGGTGTCCTGGTCGGTATTGAATT
>JAOZPL010000027.1:0-6765 GCA_029932795.1 Candidatus Zixiibacteriota bacterium
AAGTATGTGCATTCCAAGGTGCCATCAGATACGCGTGGCAGACTTGTATCGCTCGCCACGGAAGCTGACCGGACGCTGTACTTTGATTTTCTGCCGATCAATATTGGTACGATACACGGGTTTCAAGCCAAGTTTCAATTGTACACTGTCCCCGGACAAGTGTATTACAACGCTACTCGTAAGCTGGTGCTCCGCGGGGTTGACGGGATTGTCTTTGTCGCCGACAGTCAGCCAGACAAGATGGATGAAAACCTGGAATCCCTGGCCAATCTCGAGGAGAACCTCTCCGAATACGGCTACGATATAAACGCGATTCCCGTGGTGATCCAGTACAACAAACGAGACCTGCCGGGAATTTTGACTGTTGACGAACTGGAATCTCAGCTCAACCAGAGAGGTTGGCCCTGTTTCGAGTCCTCGGCGACGATCGGCAACGGCGTGTTTGATACCCTTAAACTCATCATCAAGCTGGTCCTGGAAGAGGCCAAGAGTATCAGCAGCGCTAAGATCGCCTCAGCACCGAAAGCGGAGTCGTCACCTGAAACGGGACACGTACCCGCCGGATCGGTTTAGTCTGCCGAGCCCGACACTGCTGCTGCGGTGCCGAGCGGTTCCGTAGCGGTGCAGACAGAATCACCGGAGACACATTCTGCTGAGGCCAATGTGGCACCCCTAACCGAGCAGCAGGCCGTGTTTCGACCGTATCCGGGAAGCGAACAGGAGGGGCTGGAGGAAAGTGAGAAGCCGGGAACGTCAGTCAGTCTGGCGACAGCCGATGAATCCGACAAACCCGACGCTGATGCGACTGATAAAAACATTGTGGTTAAGCAAGTTAATGCACCCCAGGAGGCTCAGGAGACGTTGACCACGCCTCGGATGGCTCCCTCCCTGCGACGCCGGGGTGTGGGTAAGAAGCGCGGATTCTTCAAGCGCCTGTTTGGCATTAGATAACTAGGAGGCTATGATGGCAGAAGACGCCCTGATAATTTACGAAGAACAGATCAACAAGATAGACACTCTCCTGAGCAAAATGCTAAAAGGGTGCGAGGCGAAGTGCACCCTTTTGGTTGACAAGGATGGACACCTTATCACTCGCCAGGGATTTACTCACTCGCTGGATACCACTGCACTTGCGGCGCTTCTGGCGGGATCGTTCGCGTCCACCAAAGAGATTGCACGTCTGGTTGGCGAGCCGGAGTTCTCGGTCCTGTTTCATCAGGGAAAGAAAGATCACATCCATATGTCAATTGTGGGTGATCGTTCTATTCTGGTCGTCATCTTTGATGATCGCACGACCATCGGCATGGTGCGATTATACGCCAAGGAGACGGCTATCGAATTGGCCAAGGTGTTTCAGGAGATCACGGAGAAAAGCGGGGCGAAACCGGGTCTGTCGCACGAATTTGCTGACCAGACTCAGGATAGACTGGACGATATTTTTCAGGATTGATCTTCCCTGAAGCCAGGTCGGCGTATTCTGGCGGTATCGTAATTCGCGAACTTTTTACAACCGGGCGGATTGGCTTCGAATGTCTACCGAACTCAGTTCAATTCTCGTACAGGCCGGTAAAATTACTCAGGAGCAGGCCAACAAGGCTCTTGAAGAATCCCGGGAAAGGAACAAGAAGTTTGAGACTGTCCTGGTAGACATCGGGGCGGTGGCGTCCGAAGATGAGATCGCCACTTTTGTGGGCAAGCATCTCAAAATTGGTGCCCTCAGGCTGAGTGATATTGAACTGAATCCTGATATCGTCAGTCTGATTCCCCTTGACATTGCACGTAAGTTCCACGTCATCGCCATCTCACAGATCAATAAAACCCTGCTGGTGGCAATTGCAGATCCGAACAACATCTATGTCCTTGACGCGATCAAGTTCATAACCGGTTGCACAGTGCAACCGGTCATATCACCTGAGGTCGCAATAGACAAGGCTATCGAGACACATTACACCGACAGCGGTGGCCTTTCCGAAGTCCTCAAAGGACTTGACGAGGATGCGGATCTTGAAGTCGTAGAAACGGAAGAGGGGCCCAGCGATTCCGATTTGCTCTCGGCTATCCAGGACAAACCGCTGGTGAAACTGGTTGACTCGATCATCGCTGATGCCATCCGTATGAACGCCTCCGACATTCACATTGAGATGTACGAAAAGCGGATCCGCGTCCGTTACCGCATCGACGGTGAACTTCGCGAGATGGCCCCCCTGCCGTTCAAGTATCGGGCGGCTATCGTCTCCCGTGTCAAGATCATGGCGGAGCTGGATATCTCCGAACGGCGTCTCCCGCAGGACGGGCGAATCAAGGTGAGGTTTACGGGACGAACGGTGGACCTTCGTGTTTCCGTCCTGCCGACTATCTTTGGCGAAAAGGTCGTCATGCGTATTCTCGATCCTGACGCATTAAAGGTCGACATGACCCAATTGGGTTTCAGGGAAGAGGACCTCAACAAATTCAGGGAGCGCATACAGGCTCCCTACGGCATCATCCTGGTTACGGGGCCGACCGGTTCCGGCAAAACGACCACCCTGTACTCGGCGCTTCAGCAGCTCAATACGATAGATGTCAACATCATGACGGCTGAGGATCCGGTTGAGTTCAACTTCGAGGGGATCAATCAGGTGGCTGTGAAATCGGAGATCGGGCTGACATTCGCTTCGGCGTTGCGTTCCTTTCTGCGACAGGACCCGGACATCATCATGGTCGGTGAGATTCGTGACAGCGAGACGGCCGAGATCGCTATCAAAGCAGCCCTCACCGGTCACCTGGTGTTTTCCACGTTGCATACCAACGATGCCCCGTCGTCGGTGACCCGTCTCATTGATATGGGCACTCCCTACTATCTGGTGGCCTCGGCCACGCAACTGATCATGGCTCAGCGAATGGTCAAGACGATCTGCCAGAAGTGTAAGGAAGAGGTGAATCTTACCCAGGAGCAGGTCGACAGCCTCAAGCTACCGGCAGAGATGCTTCGCGGTATCAGAGCTTTTGTCGGCAAGGGGTGCAGTGAATGCGGAAACACGGGGAAAAAGGGACGATCCGGTATTTTCGAGGTTATGCCGATGACCAAAAGAATAGAGAGTCTTATTCTGTCTCGGGCCTCGGATACGGAGATTCGTACGGCAGCTCTTGAAGAAGGGATGTTCTCTCTACGTATGGCGGCGGTGGATAAAATGCGGCAAGGACTGATCAGCATCGAAGAAGTCTTCGCGGTAACCAACGCCTGATCGGGGCCAATCCGGTACTTGACGGCAAAATTACTGTCTCGCAAGTAGTTGCGTTCAACAATTCGTTACCGTCCGGTCAAGATTCCATCTGGGAAGCCGATATAAATAATCAAGCGCCTATTGATCAAAACATTTTGTCCTGGAATCAAGGAGTGGCGGATGGTTTCGTTACGCGAACTGCTCGAGCAAATGGTCTCAGTGGGAGCCTCTGATCTCCATCTTACAGTTGGTTCTCCCCCGGTTATCAGGGTGGACGGCAAACTCCAGCCTCTCAGCGACCACGATCGTCTTACCAGTGATCAGGTCAGGAAGCTGGCCTATTCCATGCTCAATGAAAAGCAGAAATTGAAGTTTGAGCAAACCTGGGAGTTGGATTTCTCGTTTGGCCTTGAGTCGATGAGCCGTTTTCGTGCCAACATGTTTGTGCAGCGCGGGAATGTTGCTGTAGCACTGCGTCAGATACCATACAAGATCAGATCCTTTGAAGAGCTGGGACTGCCCAAAGTGATTGAAAGTTTCGCGACTCTTCCGCGCGGCCTCGTCCTCGTCACAGGTCCGACAGGTTCCGGGAAATCGACCACACTCGCGGCTCTCATTGACAAGATCAACCGGGAGCGGGCGGTGCACATAATCACGGTTGAGGATCCGATCGAGTATCTCCATCGTCACCAGATGGCACTGGTCAATCAGCGTGAAGTCTATTCTGATACCACTTCGTTTGGATCAGCCCTCAAACACGCCCTTCGCGAGGATCCCGACGTTGTGCTGGTCGGCGAGATGCGAGACCTCGAAACGATTGAATCCGCTCTACAGATCTCGGAGACCGGTCATCTGGCGTTTGCGACGCTCCATACGAACTCGTGTGCTGAGACGATTAACCGGATTGTCGATGCTTTTCCGAGCAACCAGCAGGAGCAAATCAGAATTTCTCTGTCATTCTGTTTACAGGCGGTGGTGGCGCAGACACTGATCCCGAAGGTAGGCGGCGGGCGGGTTCTGGCAATTGAGATAATGATTACCACGCCGGCCATTCGCGCCATTATCCGGGAGGATAAGGTGCATCAGATCTATTCAATGATTCAATCCGGTCAGAAATACGGCATGAAGACGATGAACCAGTCTCTGGCGGATCTCTATCTGACTGGTAAGATAACCATAAACGACGCTATGTCTTATTCGCACAACACTCAGGAGTTGGGTGAGATGTTGTCACGACAGAAGACTCCGGCGTTCAAGTAGGTCGGAGACAGGGAAAGGATGGACTGATGCCAGTCTTTGAATATAAGGGGAAGACGCTCGCCGGAGCTGCTGTTCAGGGGTCGATGAAGGTTGCCAGCAAGGCTGATCTGGAACGAGTGCTCAGGCAGAACCGCATATTGGTGTCTTCCATCAGCAAGAAAGCTCCGGAGATCAATCTCAAAATCGGCACCGGTGTCAAGCGTGTTGAGATCTCCCGGTTCACCCGTCAGTTTGCTACCATGATCGGGGCCGGTCTGCCGATGGTACAGTGCCTGGAGATTCTGGCTACTCAATCGGAGAACAAGGAACTGGCCAAGATCATCACCCGAGTGAAGGATGGTGTTCAGGGAGGAGCAACTCTTTCGGAAGCCCTGGCGCGACACCCGAAGATATTCGATCAGCTTTATACTAATATGGTTGAGGCTGGTGAGGTGGGTGGTGCTCTGGATGCGATCCTCGTCCGCCTGGCAGTCTATCGCGAAAAAGCTGACCAGTTGATCCGCAAGGTTAAGGGCGCGATGGTCTATCCGTCGGTAATAGTTGTTGTTGCGCTTGCTGTGACCATAGGCATGCTGGCATTTATCGTGCCGGTATTTGCAAAAATGTTCAGTGGTGTTGGCGCGGACCTGCCTGCGCCAACTCAGATTGTATTGAATATCTCGAATTTCCTCAAAGCAAGCGCATTCAAGCTCATAGGCGGTATTGTCGGGCTGGTAGCTCTGTTCATCTGGTGGAAGAAAACTCCATCCGGGGCCTTGCTCTTTGACAAGTTCTTGCTGAGACTGCCGGTTATGGGCAACCTTATCAGGAAGTCTTCGGTGGCCCGATTCACCCGTACCTTGAGCACACTTTTGGCCTCGGGTGTTTCAATCCTTGAGGCGCTGGAGATTACGGCCAAAACAGCCGGTAACCTGGTGGTAGCTAAGGCGATCAACAAATCAGTACTGGCGATTGCGGAGGGGGATACGATTACCGGCCCGCTCCGGGAGACGGGTGTCTTTCCGCCGATGGTTACCCAGATGATCGGCGTTGGAGAAAAGACTGGTGGCTTGGATGAGATGCTAAGCAAGATTGCGGATTTCTATGACGAAGAGGTAGACGAAGCTGTGACCGCACTTACTTCGGTCATTGAGCCGATAATAATCGTTTTTATGGGTGCAGTCATCGGCGGCATCCTTATTGCCATGTATTTGCCGATGTTCGACATTATTGGCAAGATCTAAAAGCCTGGTTCAGCGGGTGAATCCCCGCAACGGTTTGCCCCGACACGGACCACGGCTGTTACAGTTGGGGATGAGTAAGACGGCACCTGCGGGTGCCGTCGGCGCTTATGGAACAGAAAGATCGACAGCGAAGACTGGGCTGGTTCCTGCCACTGCGTCTGGCATCATATGTCATCCTGATGGCAGTGGTAGTGTTTTGGATGGGTTATCCAAAATACCTGCAGTTTCTTATTGTTCTGTATTCGGTGCTGACCCTCGGTTTCACTGTTGCTCTTGCTTTTGAAAAGCGTATTCGACTGAACGCGGTCATCCAGACTGTCATCGCCCTGCAATTTCTGGTCGAGGTTTCGATTGAATCCTGCGTAATATACGCCACCGGTAACATCAACTCGCCGTTTTCTGCTCTGTTTATCCTGACCATTGTTTCCGCCGCCCTGGCATACCGGTTGGTGGGCACTCTGGTGATGGCATCGTTGGTATCCACAGCCTATGCGTTCATCATCTGGATTGGCCTGACCACCGGAACTGATACCGAAATCACCATGCGGACGCTTAAGACAATCTTTTCAGCGCAGGATTCGGTTTTCTATTCGATTTTCCTTCACATTCTGATCTTTTATCTGGTGGCCTTCATTTCCGGTTATCTGGCCGAGCGGCTGAGTACCCAGGGCCAGAAACTGGCGGATACCTCCCGAGCACTTCGCCAGGCGAAGCTGGAGACTGATGATATTCTCCGGCATCTTAATTCCGGTTTGCTGAGTATTGATACCCAGGGGTATATCATTTATTTCAATCAGGCTGCTGAAAAGATTCTCGGCTACAGCGAGGAACAGGTCCGGGGGATGCTCTGTCATGAGGTCTTTGCAGAGCGCATGCCGAATCTTGCCGGGGCACTCTTGGATGGTATCAGACACGGTCTCGCACACCCCCGCAAAGAGATAGAGATCACCGACCGCGAGGGGAAGCTGGTTCCGCTGGGACTATCGACCTCGATTCTGACTGGGGAGGGAAGTCATTTGCGGGGTGTGATTGCCATCTTTTCTGACTTGACGGAGGTCAAGGCACTGGAGAATAAAGTC
>JAOZPL010000027.1:6775-12117 GCA_029932795.1 Candidatus Zixiibacteriota bacterium
ACGTCTGGCTGCTGTTGGAGAATTATCGGCGTCCATCGCCCATGAGATCCGCAATCCACTGGCGGCAATATCCGGTTCGGTGGAGGTCCTTAACCGGGACCTGGCCGTCACTGGAGAAAACGCCCGGCTGATGGAATTGATCGTCAAGGAATCGGACCATTTGAGCAATATTCTCACCAACTTTCTGGCTTATGCTCGTATCAACAGGCCGGTTTACAACAAGGTCGAGCTTTGCCATGTCATCAGCGATGCCATAGAGATTCTGTCTCACCATGATGCCTACCGAGATAATGTTGATATACAGCTGAAGAGCAACGAGTCGATTGTCTATGTGGTAGGCGATGAAAGTCTGATCAAACAACTGCTTATGAATCTCATCCTGAATGCCTGTGAATCGTTTGAAGGAAGAGGTGGGGAAATCATTCTCCGGGTGAATGAGGACACGCGTCAGGGGATCGTTTGCCTGTATGTTGAGGACAACGGGTCAGGGATCGATCAAAAGAATCTTGAGCGAATGTTTGAACCGTTTTTTTCTACCAAGAAGCAGGGGACAGGTCTAGGATTGTCAATCGTCCACCGCATCGTTACCGCCCTGCAACTGGATCTGAGCGTCGATTCGAAGCCCGGACAGGGCACGACCTTTCTTCTTCAGTTCCGCAGTTACCCGCAGGAAAAGCCTGTTCCGCCGAGCCGGAATGTCTTGGTTACTGGTATAAGTGAAGTCCGCGCCCGGTAAGTTTTGGACTTGATTTTCCCGGCATCATGCATAGTTTGTAAGCCTTGATAAACATGGGAAGTACAATATGTCTAGATTAGCGTGTATTAAACTGATTGTGGGACTGCTGATGCTGGTAACAGTCATCGGATGTCGGCCTAATATCTCCCTTAGTGAGGAGAGTTACAAAGGGATGGGCAAGACGAATGTAGCTGAGGCAGACGGTGGTTACGCCCTGTCGGCGGAGGATTTTTACTCTCGCCTCTCGAAAAGCACATTGCTGATGAACGGTGGAATTATCGATGCCAAGGAATCCAGGCACCTGCTCGACAGCATCGTCCTCGATACATTGGCAGGTCTGGCTGCCAGTGAAGTAAGGCTGGATAAGTACTACATTTATTTCACTGATTTCCTTCATCAATACTACGATTATCTCATCTACAGGTACTGGCAGGAGACCTTGTACAAGCATGTTACCGCGGATTCGCTGGAAGCTGTTGAGTTCTACCATGAACATCCGGATATGTTTGCGGTTGAGGAGCAGGTCAATCTCTATCATATCCTTGTCAGTCCATATTCGCTGCAGAACGGACCTGATTCTGCCTATTATCGATCATTCAGCATCGAAGAAATGCGTCAGGAGATTGCCGAGTACGCAGATAAGCTCTGGCGCCTTCTAAATTATGGCGAAGCTTTCGAAAATGTCGCTTACATGTTCTCGCACGACGCCACTTCGCGAGAGCAGGGTGGGTACATGGGCTGGACGGTTCGGGGAAAGTATATCGATCCGTTTGACTCGGTTGCTTTTTCGTTACAACCCGGGGAGTATTCGCATCCTTATCTCGATAAAGATGGCTGGCATATTTTATACATTGACGGTTACCTTCCATCCGGGCCGGCGCCAATCGACTCCCCCCAGGTGTATCAGTCGGCCTACGAGACGGTTTTGACGCACAAGTCGAATCTTATTCTGGAGGCTAGGCTTGACAGCCTCGACAAAGAAATCAATATCGTTCCGAATGAGAGAATACTGAACGCTGACATTAACCTGCTTGCTGATCCCTTGTGGGCTGGTATACTCAATGGCCGGGATACCATTGACTGTCGTGTCCTGAAGCGTTTTGAGGAGGCAACTCGCCACAAGTATGATGTTGACAACACAACACCGGAGATGAAACTGGAAATGCTTCATAAAGCGGCAAATCGGTATATACAAGTCCAGGCGGCGCGAGCTGTTGGGATCGACACGCTTCCAGACGTTATCGCCAGGGAAGAGCAGCTAAGACATGCTAAGTCAAAGGTCATCGTACAAAGAGATGCTCACGACTTCACCTGGAAGCCGAAAGACAGTATTGTGGACGCCTATTACTATGATCACATCGATGAATACGTCGCCAAGAAGCCGTATAGAGTCGAGCAGGTTACTGTCAATGATTCCACTTTTGCAGAATTCCTGAGAGAACAGGTGTTGACTGGTGTAGATATGGCTGATCTCAGATCAGAGTTCGCTAATCAGGGAGGATTCAAAATCAGGTATGTCAATCTTGGATATATTGGCCCTGATGACATTCCGGAGAGATATTACCGCATGGTTGAGAGAACTCGACCGGGCTCCGTGTCAGGCCTCGTCCGGACGGGGTCGGGCGATTGGCGGTTTTTCAAAGTCCTGGATCAGAAACCCTCTCGACCGATCGAACTCGTTCGCGGTGAAATCCGCATGAAGATGAAGAAAGAGCACGCCAGAGAAGTCTGGCGTAACTATCGCGATAAGATGTATGCCAGGTTTAACGTCAGATTCCCGGTCAGGATTTCAGAGATTCATCTCGGCAATTACCATGTCCGCAACCAGTGACACCGGGGTCATGATCGAAGATCGCGTTATACCATCAGATCAGATCACCTTTGGGCAGGAGCTGGCCCGTAAAGCCACACACATGGGGGCGCTTGTCATTCCAGCCGGTTACTATCTGTTGTCTCTCGATAAGCTGGCCATGCTGGCAATCATGGTTCCCATTACACTGCTGATGATTCTCATTGACATTGGGCGGCTCAGACGCTGGAGGTTTTATCAATCGTTTGCAGGGAAACTCATCTCGCCCATGATTCGCAACCACGAGCAATCGGGTGATTTTACCGGTGCCACCTATATACTTCTGTCCGTTTGTTTGACTGTTGCTTTATATGATAAGGCTGTATCTATTGCGGTGCTGTCATTTATAATCGTGGGAGACAGCTTCGCTGCCGTTATCGGGCGCAAATTCGGGCGACTCAGATTCGGGCGCAAGTCACTGGAAGGCTCACTTGCGTGTCTTGTGGGAACACTCCTGGTAGCCCTTGTCACACCTGCTCTTTCCCTCTGGATCTGCGTTTTTGGCGCCTGTGTGGCAACACTGGTGGAGGCGCTGTCCAGCAGTATCGATGATAACATCTCGGTCCCCATCATAACCGGACTGGCCATGACCCTGCTAATCAGGATTCTTGGTTCTTCCTGAGTTTTTTCTTGGAACGTGACAACAGACATACGTATAATAGGGTGGTAGTTTGTTCTTTTGTTGCACCGCCACGCTGGAGGTTGTTGCATGCCCAAAGGCAAGGTCAAGTACTTTAATGAGCCCAAAGGGTGGGGTATCATCGCCAGCCCAGACGCAGATCAGGACATATATGTACACTACACTGCCATTAACATGGAGGGTTACAAAACCCTTAAGCAGGGACAGGAAGTGTTCTATGAGCTGGCAACAAATGATCAGGGTACTCATGCCCGGAATGTAACCTTAGCGCAGTAGTGTTTATCACCATGTTTCAAAAGGCCGTCTGCGAAGGCGGCCTTTTTTGTGTCTGTTTGCCCAAACCTTCATTGGCCTGACAGCCGGTTTTTTCTTATATTACTGCCTGTGAATGAAATAGACCTTCGCTCAGATACTGTAACCAGACCGTCCGCGCCGATGCGGCATGCGATGGCGACCGCAGAGGTCGGCGATGATGTCTTTGGTGATGATCCCACAGTAATTGAACTGGAGCGCTACGTTGCCGATCTGTTCGAGCGCGAGGCTTCCCTTTTTGTGCCGTCCGGCACGATGGCCAACCAGATCAGCCTTCGGGCAAATTCACAGCCTGGCTGGGAACTGCTCTGTGACCGCCAGTGCCACATTGTTAACTATGAAGCGGCCGGGCCGGTGGTTCACTCCGGACTGCTGATTAACCTGCTGACCACCGAACGCGGGATGATTACAGCCGATATGGTCAGACAGAACATCCGACCTGTAAACCTCCACACGCCGGAAACCAGGATGGTGACGCTGGAGAACACGCACAACCGGCATGGAGGAACCATCCTGCCGCAGGAGGAGGTTCTGAAAGTTCGCGAGGTGTGTGATGAATTCGGTCTGGTTTTTCATCTCGACGGTGCCCGCATCTGGAATGCCCATGTAGCCACCGGATTGTCACTCCCTGAACTGACCAGACCTTTTGACTCCGTTTCTGTTTGTTTGTCCAAAGGCCTGGGAGCGCCGATCGGCTCAATGGTACTGGGTTCGGGTGAGTTTATTGACAGGTGCCGCCGTCAGCGCAAACTGTTCGGGGGTGGGATGCGGCAGGTCGGGATAATCGCTGCCGCCGGATTGTATGCCTTAAAGAATAACATTAACCGTTTAGCGGAAGACCATGCCAATGCGCAAGTTCTGGCTGATGGGTTGAACCAATTCCCAGTGTTTGACGTTGATCTGAGCCGGGTGCAGACTAACATTGTGATCGCGAATATCGTTCCCGAAGAGTCTGTCGAGTCAGTCCTTGAGAAGTTGAAAGAGGTTGGTGTTCGGGCGGTGCCATTCGGGCCAAAGAAAATCAGGATGGTCACCCATCTCGATGTCACCCGCGCCGACTGCGAGGAAGCGTTGGGGAGAATAGGGGGACTGTTTGACTGATTTCAAGTGGTGTGAGGCGACACGGCTGACACCGTGGGCGGGCTGCAGCTGAGTGCCGGCGGTCGGGCGGGGTTGCTTGACGGCAAATGTGAAAGTAATGTCGACAAACTCTTTTACAATCCTCGGCTCCTCCTCAGGGATGCCGAACCCGCACCGGGCCTGTTCGGGATATCTATTGCAGGTGGGGGAGAGTCTGAATCTGATTGACTGCGGTGGTGGAGTAACTTCATCGTTTCTTCGCTGCGGTTTTGATCCGCTCAAACTCGACCGGATATTCATCAGCCACACCCATTCCGATCATGTCGCGGAGCTGGCGCTGTTCATCCAGATGCTGCACGTCCTCGAGACCGGCAGAAAGCTGGCTATCTACCTGCCGGATGAGTTTGTGCAGCCGTTTGAGGACTACATGATCGCCGTTTACCTGATCCGGCAGCGCCTGAGCCTGGAGCTTGATATTCACGGATATGATACTGGCACAGTGTTCGATGGCGACTTCAGGCTGACTGCTATCGGCAATACGCATCACGCCAAGCTGACGCCGATCGTAGAGAAGCTTAGCCTTCCTCTTAAGATGCAGAGCTATAGTTTCAAGATCGAGATGGGCAGCAGGTCTTTGTTTTACTCAGCCGATATCGGAAGTTTTGAAGATATTCGAGAGCATCTGGATCAGCTTGATTATGCTATTGTTGAAACCAGCCGTGGAC
>JAOZPL010000028.1:0-6893 GCA_029932795.1 Candidatus Zixiibacteriota bacterium
CTTAAGACTGTTTCTTTCCCAGATAACGGGGTCGCGATGGACATCAACTCAATGGGATACAGTAAATTGCAATAATACAACTTTTTTTGCTGCTGTAATGCGCTCCGAGATAAAATGTTACTACCCTGCTTTTTTCTTTTCGGCGTGGGTGATCAGTTTGGGCGGTTTACCCTTGGTGAAGACTTCAGGAGTGATCACCACCTGCGAGATTTCGCTCTGTGAGGGAATGTCGTACATCACGTTTAACATTGCCCTCTCAAAGATGGACCGCAACGCCCGCGCACCGGTCTTCCGCTCACAGGCTTTTTTAACGGCAGCCTTAAGAGCCGCAGGCTGAAAACGAAGTTTCACCCCTTCCATCTCCATCAGCTTGGTGTACTGCTTGACGAGAGCGTTTTTCGGTTCGGTCAGGATATTCAGCATTGCCTTTTCATCCAGCGGTCTTAACGACGCCGTTACCGGGATCCGTCCGACCAGCTCCGGGATCAGACCGTACTCAATCAGATCGGGTGGTGTGACGTGATCAAAAATGTCCTCGCTGGCTTCACTGATGAGTTTCTTGTCTACTTCGAATCCGACCACTTTGTTCCCCAGACGGCGGGCGATGGTTTTTTCCAGACCGTCAAACGCGCCGCCGCATATAAAGAGGATGTCGGACGTGTCGATCTGCACGAAAGCCTGTTCCGGATGTTTTCGACCTCCCTTGGGCGGGATATTGGCGATAGTCCCTTCGAGAATCTTTAACAGACCCTGCTGCACACCCTCGCCGGAGACATCTCGGGTGATTGAGGGATTGCCGTCTTTGCGGGATATCTTGTCTAGTTCGTCGATGTAGATAATACCCCGTTCCGTTTTACGGGCGTTGAAGTCCGAGGCCTGGAACAGGCGAACCAGGATATTCTCAACATCCTCGCCAACATAGCCGGCCTCAGTTAGAACAGTAGCGTCGGCGAGCGTAAACGGAACCTTGAGAAACTTGGCCAGCGAACGGGCAATGAGCGTCTTGCCGGTGCCGGTTGGTCCCAGAAGAAGGATATTGGATTTTTCCAGCTCAACATCCTCGCTTTTCTGAGTAAAGTGTCCCCTGGTCTTGAGCCGAAGCTGGTGGTTGATTCGCTTGTAATGGTTGTACACCGCCACGGAAACGGTCACCTTAGCCTCTTCCTGACCAATCACGTACTGATCGAGGAAGTTCTTGATATCGGCAGGGCGTGGCAGGTCCCGAATCTGCTCAGCCGGTTCCTCGTCGTGGACAGCCTGCAGCAGGCCGGCACAGAGGTTTACACATTCGTTGCAGATATGTGCTTCGTGGCCGGCAAACAGTCGTTTTACCTGCCCGTGCTCTTTACCGCAGAAAGAGCAGCGCTGTTGCAGGCGAGGTTCCTCTGGGTTGTTTGACATATTACTCAAAACCTGTCATGGTCGTTCGAACGCGGGAGAATACGATAGATGTCTCTTCGCTCTATTTCTTTTCCTCGTGCTCGTACACCTTGTCTATCAGACCGTATGTCTTGGCCTCATTGGGAGACATGAAGAAATTGCGGTCCGTATCTTTCTCAATCGTCTCAAGCTTCTGTCCGGTGTGTTTAACCAGCAATTCGTTCAGTCGCTGTCTGGCCTTGGTGAATTCCTCGGTCATGATTATGAGGTCTGAAACTTGCCCCTGAGTGCCGGCGCTCGGCTGGTGGAGCATTATTCGGCTGTTGGGCAGGGCTGCCCGTTTGCCCGAGGTACCGGCTGACAACAGGAAGGCACCCATCGATGCCGCCATCCCCATGCAGGTAGTGGCGATGTCAGGCTTAATGAATTGCATCGTATCATATACCGCCAGGCCGGCGCTTACCGATCCGCCTGGAGAGTTGATATAAATGAAGATATCCTTCTCAGGGTCTTCGGCTTCCAGAAAGAGCAACTGGGCGATAACCAGATTGGCCACCTGATCATCGATCGGGGTTCCCATGAATATGATGCGGTCCTTCAGCAGACGGGAGAAGATGTCGTAGGCACGTTCTCCACGGCCTGTCTGCTCCACTACCATCGGAACCAGGTAATTGCCATAAACCTTGTCGTCCATGTTCACCTTTGCCTCCGGCGCTTCCGCGCCAACTTGGTTGCACTTCCGTTTACTGGGTCTTCAAAGGAACCATTTTTGAGTTGTCGATCAAGAAATCCAGGACCTTTTCCTCAAGGATTGATTCCCGGAGGTCAGCCACCTTGCCCGATTTCTGCAGGGCCTCTTTGGCCTCGACAGTTGTCATCTTATTGGAAGCTGCAAACCCATTTATCCAGTTTTCGGTATCACTCGGTAAAACTTCAATCTTCTCTTGCTCAGCCAGTTTATGCCAGAGAATGTCCCAACGCATCGAGTTTATCCCGGCCTGGCGGTACTGACTCCGAACCTCTTCTTCATTCACATCCGGTGTCTGTTTCTTGATATTTTCTACTACTGAATCAAGGTATCTGTTCACCATCCCGTCAGGAATCGGTATCTGGTTTCTATCACAGATCTGGCGAATTACCTCACGCCGGTGAATCCTGGCGAGGTTATTTTTTTTCTGCAACCCGATGTCTTTGCGGATTTTCAGGCGCAGTTCCAGAGCGGTTTCAGCCCGACCGGTCATCTTTGCGAAGCTGTCGTCAAACTCTGGCAGGTGTCGTTCCTTGACGGCTTTGACCTTACAGCGATACCTGATCTCAGCGCCGGCGAAATTCGCGTCGGGGTAGTCGTCACCGTACTTGACCTCGATCTCCTTTTCATCTCCGGCCTTCATGCCGGGGAGTTCTTCTTTGAATTCCCTCACTGTCATTTTATTGTCGAGGTCGACTTCGGAGTTGGGGAAGGCATCCTGTGCCAACACATTTTTGGAATCAGTCAGTTTTTTCAGATCGACAAGCACCACATCGCCATCTCTGGCCGGGCGGTCGGCCGGACGTAATTCAGAGAGACTTTTGAGGTAGTGTGCAATAGCGTCTTCGACTTCTTCGTCAGTAGCCTCGGTTTCTATGGTCTCCAATTCCAGGTTGTCAAGGACAATGTCCTTGATCTCCGGAAGAACTTCCACCGTTGCCTTGTATCTTAAGCCGCCGTCGTCACTGAAACTCAGGTCAGTGACAGTCGGATGAGTGGCGACACGAAGATTCTTCTCCTGAATGGCTTTAGGGTAAGTTTCCCGGATCAGGTTATCGATTACATCCGTTTTTACTTGGTCAGTATACTGTGATTTGATCATATTCAGCGGTGCTTTACCCTTCCGGAATCCCTTTATCGTCACAGTTCGCCGAATCTCGGCGAATCTCTTGTCCATCTCGGAGCGGACAGTTTCCGGTTCTATCTCAACACTGAGTTCTCTTTCCAACTCCTTGGTTTCTTTCAGTTCGATTTTCACTCAGTCTTATCCTTAGCTTACAAACTTTGTTCAGGACCGTGTGGCTACCAGGGTGACAGAACATCGTCACAGCTATTCCCGGCAGCCCTCTACGCCTTCAGGAACGCAACATGTTTTGACTGCTGGCGCTGGGGGAATCTACTATCCCACAATGTTTATATCCAGCCAGCTTATGCGAAAGGGGGGATTCGAACCCCCATTCCTTGCGGAACTGGATCCTAAATCCAGCGCGTATACCATTTCCGCCACTTTCGCGGGTATAATACGGCATCAAGTTACACCAATAAAGACCCTTAAGCAATGGACTTTTGCATGGATGTGTCAACTATATAGCCGCTGGTGCTGATTGGCGTTCAAGCCGCTTTGCGCTGCCATAACATATTGCTGTGCATAATAGTGCGGTGGGAGACCTGCCCCTGGAGATGTCCACCACCCCACCGCACTTAGATCGGTTCTGGCAGAGTTTCTAATTATGAAAGCAAATATTGGCTTGGTCAAAAGGGCGACTTCTTTGATTGAGAGATGGATTGCTTTTGTCGGCACTTCACCCTGCCGGGAGATCGAGTTCCATGTATATCGCCCCGGCAATTGGATTATGCCGGTATGGCCTGATCTGCCTGAAACCAAAGGAGCGATACAGGGCAATCGCCTCTTTCATCCAGGGGACAGTATCCAGGCGCATATGAGTGTAGCCGATTTGCCTTGCGTGCTCGATGATGACAGCGGTAAGTTTCCTGCCGATACCCTTCCCCCGAAACGCTGGTCGCACGTAAAGACGTTTCATCTCGCAGGTGGTCTTGTCGATCTTTCTAAGGGCGACACAGCCTGCTGTCTGCGATTTGGAGAGAGCCAACATCAGGCAGCCGTATGGTGGGGCGTAATCTCCCGGTAGCCTGCCAAGTTCCTCTTCGAAACCTTGAAAGCACAGGTCAAACCCGAGCCAATCGGCGTATTCTTCAAAGAGCTGTCTGATTTCCTTGAGATGTGATCTCGTTTTAACTGCAACAAGATTCACCATGACATCTCGCTTGGAACATGGGCAGACAACGCATGACCGTGGCTAATGCAATATTATCGTGACGCATGCCGCCTGAACACCCGACGAACTGCTTCCTAATAAACGCTATGGGTGGTGTTTTGTTTCAGTCTCTTTTGCCTTTGGAGACTGATTAATACGCAGGGTTTCCCGTTCCGGGGTTGCCCTCCTAATCCGTTGAAATATAACAGAATACATCAGCGTTTAAATCTTGACAGCAAAAGTTCTTGTTGCTTTAGAACCAGGCTGCCGTTAGGGTATTAAATGAATATCTTGCAGCGTCAAAGGCTGAACGCAGTCAGCGGGCAACGGGGTGAAAGATGTTGAAAGACCCTTCCATCTTCAAGGCGTACGATGTCAGGGGTACGTATCCCGAGCAACTTGATGCAGAAGTGACCTACAAAATCGGTGCCGCTCTCGCACAGTTTCTGAAACCAAGATCAATTGCCGTCGGCCGCGATATGCGGTTGTCATCGGATGAACTGTTTGAGAGTCTGGCCAGGGGTATAAACGACAATGGTGTGGACGTGATAGATCTGGGGCTGACCTCCACGGATGGTCTCTACTTCGCAGTTGGCAGGTACGGCTATGACGGCGGTGTGATGATAACCGCCAGCCACAACCCCAAAGAGTACAACGGTTTGAAAATGTGCCGACAGAACGCTGAGCCGCTGTCCGGACAGGAGGGGCTGAGACAGATACTGGAGATTATCGAGGGCGAGACCTTTCTTAACGGCTCGCCCACCAGAGGAATGATTATCCGTAAAGACGTCTCCGATAAGTACGCCGAACACTGTCTTTCCTTTATTGATCCCGACAAGGTAAAGCCGTATAACGTCGTCATCGATGCTGGTAATGGGATGGCTGGTGCTACCCTGCTTCCCATCCTGGAAAGACTGCCGCTCAACGTGACCCGGCTGTATTTCGAACTTGACGGTAACTTCCCCAATCATCCGGCCTCGCCAATCGAGCCTGAGAATCTGGTTGACCTTCAGAAGAAAATAGGCGAAACAAATGCCGACTTCGGGGTGGCATTTGACGGTGACGCCGACCGTATTTTTCTGGTTGACCGGTTTGGCCGGCAACTTGGTGGTGATATGGTTACCGCTTTAGTGGCCAAGTCCCTTCTGGCCAAGCACCCCGGTGAAACGGTGCTCTATAATCTCATATGCTCAAAGGCGGTACCGGAATTGATCGAGAAAGCTGGCGGTATCCCACTCCGCACCAGGGTAGGACATGCTCTGATCAAACCGCTGATGAAAAAACACAACGCTATTTTCGGGGGGGAGCATTCCGGGCACTTCTATTTTCGCGATAACTGGTTTGCCGATTCCGGAATGATAGCTTTTCTGGTCTGCCTGGAATTGATTTCAGTCGAAAACCGCCCGTTGCACGAGATGGTCAGGGAGATCGATCCGTACTTCCGCTCCGGTGAGCTGAACAGCCGCGTAAAATCAATCCCGGATAAGATCGAAGAGGTCAGGCGGGCATACGCTGATGCGAAGCAGGATATGATGGATGGTCTGACGGTAGAGGATGACGATTTCTGGTTTAACCTCCGGCCGTCCAACACCGAACCGCTGCTCCGGCTCAATGTGGAGGCAAAGAGTCAGAACCTGCTGGAGAATAAGGTTGCTGAATTACTGAAGATTATCAGGTCATAACGTGGACGAGCAGGAAAAGGCAAAAATCCTGGTAGTGGATGACGACGCCAGCCTTCTGGAGTTGCTGGTGGATACCCTGACGACCATCGGCTATGATATCGACGGTGCTCCCGGAGGCGTGGAAGCCCTTCAGATGCTGAAACAGGGGACATATAATCTCATGATCACGGATATCAAGATGCCGGGTGTTGACGGCCTGCAACTTCTGCGGAAAGTGCGGCGGTACTACCCACGCATGCCGGTCCTGTTCATTACCGGCGTGGCGTCGGCCGACATCATTGGTCAGGCGTTGCCGGATGGTTTTCTGGCCAAGCCTTTCCGCATCTCGCAAATCGAAAGACTTATCGAAAACGCTCTGAATCACAAGTCCGATGAGTTTCCCTCTCGGATGCGCAAGGTGCTGATTGTAGACGATGACGAGGAGTTTCGCACAGCCCTCTCTGACGCGCTTAGCCTTAGTCAATATTTACCCTTCCATGTTTCCCATGGTGCGGCGGCTCTTAAGGAGTTGGAGGGCGGTACAATGGATGCCGTTATCACCGACTATCAGCTTTCGGACACCGATGGTGTATCGCTCATAGAATCCATAAAGAAACAATACCCAGGTATGCTGACAGTCCTCACCGGCTCGTCAGTGTCGCCTGACAGTTTCACGCGACAACCACAGGCGGCCTCGGTTGATGCATTCCTTTCCAAGCCGTTCCGGGCCGGTGAATTCCTTGATTTGCTCCGTCGCTGCGGTATCGGTTCGGCAATCGATAACAACTAATAAGCGCAGACAACATAAAAAAAGAACCCCGCCGGGAA
>JAOZPL010000028.1:6903-12092 GCA_029932795.1 Candidatus Zixiibacteriota bacterium
GCAGTACCATCTTCTTGACACTGGAGAACTCGTTCGCCTCGAGTCTATACAGATAGACACCACTGGCGAGAGTCGAAGCATCCCACTGCTTCTTAATCACACCAGGAGCGTCAGCAACGCCGGAGATGACGTCAACCACCTGACCTTGGATGTTGTAGATGGTCAGGCGATATTCGCCGGCTGTCGGCATCGCAAACTGAATAGTGGTTGTCGGGTTGAACGGGTTCGGGTAGTTCTGACTCAGGTTGTACCGAGTCGGAACGTTGCTGGCCACGAGCGGCAGACCGTTGATTGTCGCCATCTCGAGGGTCAGAATGTCACCATCGATACCGGCCAGGAATTCGCCAGTGAAGCCACTGACGTCATTAAGGTTCGGTGTCACGATGATGCGTGTATTCTGACCGTCGAACCGGTATGCCATCTCCATGTTGTCGGCCATGAGCGTAGGCGCTACATTACCGGCAACCACGAGATACGCGGCACCAATTTCAGTCTCGCTCTGAACCGCTACGAGACCAGCATCGTGCGTGTAGTTGACCTTCCCAGCAACAACATCCTTCGGATATGGCTGGGCGTCACCAATGACGACACGAATCAGGTACACCAGGTCGGCAACCGACAGGGTGATACCGTCTTTGTTGCAGTCAGTAGCGGCAATTGAGGCGTCAGCATGTGTACCAAAGGCGCTCAGGCCCTGGACGAAGTAGTTGGTGAACATAACCGCGTCGGCGATTTCGTACGCAATACCATTGACGTTCACGTCGCCGGGAGCGTCGATGGAGTCGGCGCAGATAATGTCGATTCCGCCGTTACGGTAGTGGACCAGGCGCACTGGCCAGCCCTTCTTCACCACATCACACTCCGGTGAGGGGGCACCGCCGAAGGTCGGCATCGGACCACTGAGATCGGTGATCTCCTTGTAGTAGTCCATTCCGTCGTCGCCAAACCAGTCGTAGACCTTCTCCGTGATGAACAGCGTGTCACCGTACTTACTGGAGATGCCGTTATCGCCGCACTCCATCCAGTAGAACCGAATGGGCACAAACTGGCACTCCAGGGTGCGGTCGTTGCTGACGAAGAAGTGGAGAACAGCCAGCTGATTGGAGATAGGTGGCGGTCCCTCATGGTTGGTGAAGCAGTCAGGGTGGACGGCACCGTTGTTGGTCTCAGCCATCGCAACCACACGCAGCAGGCCGCTCGGGCAGCCATCGCCGCAGTTACCGTCAGCACCATAGCGATAGGTGAAATACTCCCAGGCGCATCCGGTACTGTCGGGTAGGAGGAATTTACCCTCTTCGGCATACATGAAGTTCAAAGCCGAAGCATCATAGGCGATCAGGAAATTGTAACCGCCCATCGGGTAGTTGATGTATGTGTGGTTAAGCATGGTGATTTCCACCGTATGCTCCTGACCCTGGATCACTCCTTTGCCGTTGGCTCCGTGCAGCTTCTCGATAGTGATCTGGAACGGGATTACCCGAACGTAGAAGCAGCAGGTGTCGGCATTCTCGGGGCTGCATCCAGGACTTAAAGCAGCACTGTCTGTAACCTCGATGCAGATCTCGAAGACACCCGTGTATGTTGAGTCATACAGCGTAACCCACGTTACCTCGCCGGTAAACATGTCTACAATAGGCGTCCCGGGACAGGTCTCGGAGACCATATGGTAGTATGGACCCAGACCGCCGTCGGTAGTATCCACCGGAACCGTGTAGTACAGGGTGTCACCCCAGCCGATTGTTATGGCAGGAGAATCCGTCGGACATATGAACTCAGGCGGTTCGTTATAGACGCAGATATCGAATGTCGTTGTAGCACTGTCGTTACACTGATCAACCACGATGACCTCGATCGGATTGACACCGACATCAGCAAATGTGGTCGCCCACTGGATGAAGCCGTTGTAAGTGCCAATTGTCATGGCAGCAGGTGCGCCGGGGCCAAGGCTGTATTCTAGAGAATCGCACCCGTAAAGGGTGTCAGCATCATTGCCCTTAGCGTAGTAAATGAAGGTAGTGCCGAAATGAATCGAGTCATCAGGAATCGGGTCGATCGTAGGAGCCACGTTCTCGTAGTGAACCGTGCCGGGGACTACCGCCGCCGGGACAATCGCGTTGGTCTCTGCGTCGAGGAACTGGGTCGTGATGGTAGCAGTCGGACTCGGATATTGCAGCACCGCGTTGTCGATAGTCACCATATCACCACCGCAAGTGTCGATGGTTGTGAACAGGATCTTACCCAGGTTGTACGAACCGGCTGGCAGGGCAGTATCGCCATACAGGGTCATAGCGGCAATACGGATCGTATCGGCAGGGCCAACGCCATCAGCGAAGTTAGTGATGTCGACCACTCGATCCGGTAGGCGGGTGAAGGCAGTATTCCAGTCGAAACCGGTTACCACGAGGAATTCACCATTCGCTCCTTCAGCTAGTTCGAGAACAATCTCGATCACCTGGACTGAGTCTTGAGTTACCTCCACATCCACGTTGATGGAATTGTCCATGCAACGCATGAGGTTGGCTTTCGACTCAACCGTGACCTGGTTAGCAAACGATAACGAAGCCGCAAATGCCACCAATAGGGATATCAGCATCAAAGAAAACAATGTTCTTTTTTGCATCATTTAATGCTCCTTTATCTAAGTAAAGGTCATTAAAGTTCCAGGTAATTGCCCGGAAACTTCCGGACCAGTTACCTTTTGATACCGAATCTTCCCTTGTTAAAAATGGGCATCGGTACTTGCCAATCTGAAAGTCAACTCCTTGTTTGACCAAAACCAAATGCTCCGGTTAAACAAGTGGAGCTGGCTGGCTTCAAATTGGACTTAGGAGATATAAATGAGAAGACAAAAACCATCCGGATATAATACACCGGATTAGGCTTCCAAATCTCTTGAACGAACCCGAATTAGAGTCTCAAATCAAGTAACTTTAAGTAAGTCTTAAAGCTACAAAAGGTGCGAGGTACTCAAAACAGAAGCGTTTTTCACACAACTAGTTTCCCTAGACGGTTCAATTATAATAGCCATATCCACTTTTGTCAAGAGAAAAATTGGAAAAAACTCAAAAAACTGCAAATACTATCGTATGTAGTAATAAAATCCCTCAACCACGCTCCTGTCGCAGTGACCGGACGGGCTACCCTCCTATGGCTGATGTGGGCCGACCAGCAACTCCCGGCCCGGCAAAAGAGCCGGATTGAGAGGACTCAGGGACCAATGATTACGCCACAAATCAGGCCACTGGCAGACAGACATTCGCCTTTCTGGCGGTGTAAAGGTATTCTATAATGTAATGGTTCGCAGTTACCAGCAGACTATGCAATCGGATCCTAATCTACATAAGGTCTCAAATGAAAGGGGAGCACCGAGAACAACCAGATGCTCCGGAGCATAATTGGGAGCAAGCAGCCTGCGCAATGGCGGATTATCCCTTGCGCTTGATATCCGAACTGAAGGCTTGACCATCTAAAGGTTCATAAGTTATATGACAGGCCTGAAGAGAGCAGAAAAATCTGACTGTTTTCCTCACTGTTGCTGTGCCATTCCCACTCTGCTGATAGCAGGATATTGAAGTTAAGAGATCCCAGCAACTTGCAGTCAGTGATAAGATTAAACCGCTCAAAAGCAAAACCGGTTTGCAGGTCACTCTCGCTTTTCAGCGTTCTACACCCGAGGGATGACTCTAAGGAACAGAAAGCCTGATCAAACCTGATGAACCCGATCTCGGCGGCCAGTCCACTCTCGAAATAAGTGTCGGTGCTCCCCAGCTCGTTGTTCAACTCATTTTGATATTCAAAATCCAGCCCCAGTGCCAGTTCCAACCCATCTTTCTCCCTCCCCAGCAATATCGTAAGCCCAAGCCGGGTATAGTCGTAGGTGATCGGATCGCTGCTACTGAAGATGTTCAGCTCAAAATCAACATCCTGGCTGCAGAAGTACTTGTCCGACAACTGAGTCTTGTTTCGACAATCTAATTCAAGCCGCCAGTAGTCCCCTTCATCATCCGGCTGCCGGTAATCTTTCCTTTCCACCCACCAAAACATGTCAAAATCGCCTTTTTCGTAAAACCCCATGTAGGCACCCTGGGCACCGAAACTCAGGTAATTAAGTTGCGTCGAATCCGGTACCTGCCGGGTGTGGACAAACAGATCCAGGTCAAGCATCGAGAAGCCTGCAAAGAACTTACCCAGACCAGCCTTGATGCCGATCCGGTAAGAGTTATAAATGAAGGTGGAGGTGGAGTCAAAGTTCACAAAATCGGCCTGGATCTGCCATCTGGCGGACATGGAACCGTTCAACGGCAGGGTCAGTTTCCCCCGGACCTGGCCGGTCAGGTAATCATCTCCAGCCTCGGCAGTTTTGGCGTATCGCCCCCGCCAGTCGAATTCTGAGCTGAAATCAAGCCGGTGACGACCCGTTATTGAGTGGAAGTCTGTTACAAACTTTGCCCTGACAAACTCCGAACTCTGCTCGTAATGAGTTTGCAGGAGGAGTCGGCGATCCTTGAGCGGTGAGTATTTGAGGCTGAGTTGACCTCTGATATCATCGAGGTAAGTCGTTTTCAGGGCGGAGGTTGCCGCCAGAGAATCCTGTCCCGATTCAATTAATGAATCGAGAAAAAACTCCTGTGAAATGAATTCGTAGCCAACGCCGACAGCAAAGTCAAGGTCGGAACTGAAAACAGTAGTCGTCGCAGCACCGTTCAAGATGATGCAGAATATGAATATCCAGAGGCCGGAATCGCGCAACAGATCCTCGGTGCAAAAAGCGTATTAGCGACGATCAATATACCTCTGGGCTTGCCGAAGAGCAAGCTGGGCCGCCTTTAGCGAGACCATAGCCTGCTCCGCCTGGTTTTTATCTATGTGCTCCCGTGCCAGATCAAGTTGGTCATATGCCTGCTCGATAAGTTCCCGAATCTGGTTTGATGCTCCGGAATTCGATGAAACCAGTTCACCGAGACGGTGAGCTTCTCTTGTTAGCCTCTCATGTCGTAGAGCAAGTTGCTTCTGATCCTGGCATTCCCGGGTTGCCTTTACAGCCATCTGCCTGGCCCTTTTAAGCCCTTCGAGGGCCGCCTTCGGCCGGTTTTGCTGCTCCATCTCTTGAGCAGTTTTGATGGTGTTCTCTGCCCGTTCAAGAAGATTTTTTGCCATTTCCCAGTCACAGTCGGCGACCACCAGCTTTG
>JAOZPL010000029.1:0-344 GCA_029932795.1 Candidatus Zixiibacteriota bacterium
TGACGTTGCCTATTACCGTTCGTATCTCTTGTTCCCCGGATAATACCACTTCCTGTCGGAAGTCGCCACCGGCGATTTTCTTTGAAGCTTCACTTAGATCGTGCAGTGGTTTGGCCAGGTGTCGCGACACGCGGGTGGAAAAGAGATACGCCGCCACAAGTGTCAGCAGGGCAAGCGCCACAAACAGTAATGTGATGAAACCAGTGTATTCGGGTCGAAGCCGACGACTGGCGCTCTGGGAGGCTTTCTCCAGACGGATTGATTCCAGGAGTGATGTGTATGTCCGATCATGAATCAGACCGCCGCACAGAACCCTGGTCGGAGAAAGCCTTTTGGTGACAAAC
>JAOZPL010000029.1:354-8059 GCA_029932795.1 Candidatus Zixiibacteriota bacterium
CCGGTGTGAATAATTCTTTCAGCTACATCCGGAGGTAGTAGTCGGTGGCCCTTGACAGCTTCAATATGGTTGTCCTCAGATACAAGCAGGAAATCAATGAAATCAGGAACTGCCCGTCCGGGGCTTTCGTACTGGTCAACCGCCTGGCCGATTCTATCAAAGAGATAGTTGTTGTAGTAATCAGCAAGCTGGGATGTACCGGAGGAACTCTCCAGATCCATAAGACCGTTATCGACAATCAGGTAGTAGCCCACTGCCGCTATGGCGATCGCCGGAAGGATCGAGAAGAGGAAAAAAAGCCGGAACAACTTTCCTTGGAATGAGGATTTCATAACCATGTCAAGTCAGTCTGATCGTCGGTAGCGTCGTGTGTAGTCGGCCAGAGCCTGACGGTGGGCCTCGAATGCGATCCGGTCGGGAAGATCGTCGAAGCTGAAGAAGCGCACCTCGAGAGCGTCATCCGCCGCGCGTGGTGTGCCGCCGACAACATCGGCCAGGTACAGCAAAAGCACGGCATTGGAGCGTGGGTCATCATGACCGCTGTACACTTCGAAAAAGGATGTCAGGTGTACCTTCAGGCCGGTTTCTTCTTCGAGTTCGCGCACGGCAGTCTCAGTGGGATGTTCGTGCCATTCCATAAACCCGGCGGGGATACACCACCAGCCGACTTTCGGTGGATGGGCCCGTTTTACCAGAAGGATACGGTCATCCCTGACAATAATAGCGCCTGCCGCCGGTATCGGGTTCTGGTAGAATACGAAGTCACATGTTTCGGACGGGCACACGCGGCGTCGACGGCCATCGGTCTCTTTCTCGACCAGCGTTTCGCCGCACCGGGGACAGAAACGGTAGCCACAGTAGTCTTCCTTGCGCCTGAAAAGCTCTTCAGCATCGAAATCATCATTTCTCTTTGACATTAGCAGAAACCTGTTTGTTCATTTTTATGGCAATAATTGTGGTGTCATCTTGCGGGGGATGGCTGGGATCATACCTGCGCACATCACGGAGAATCTCCGTAATGATCGTCTCCGGGTCCTTGCTGCGGACTCCGGCTACAAAGTTCCTGATCCGTTCTTCACCGTATTCTTCTCCTTCAACGTTCATGGCTTCGGACAGCCCGTCAGTGAAAAGGAACAGGAGATCGTCGGGTGCAAGTTGTACGGAGGTGGAGGTGTAGTCCATTCCGGGGATAGCACCGATAATGGGCCCGCCTATCTCAAGCAGCTCTACCTCGCCATGAGCTCTGACTAGAATGGGATAATTGTGTCCGGCGTTGACGTAATGAAACATCCCGTTTTGTGTGTCCAACTCGCCGTAGAATAGAGTCACATACTTTTCGGGTGATGTTGCAGTCGCTATCTGCTGGTTCATGTTTTTCATTATCGTAGCCATTGCGTTGCCGGTGTTGACTTCACTTCGGATGATGGCCTGTGTCTGAGCTATCAATAATGCCGCCGGCATTCCTTTACCCGAGGCGTCGGCGATAACGATTCCCAGGCGGTTGCGCTCGGTTATGGGAATAAAATCATAGAAGTCCCCTCCCACGGTCCGGGATGGTGTCGATTGAGCGCTGATGACTGTGCAGTTAAGTTTCGGTGGAGCCGTGGGTAACAGATCAAGCTGAATCTGTCGCGCCATGTTTATCTCTTCTTCCAGACGGGCCCTCTCAAGTGAGTCAGCATAGAGACGGGCATTGGTGAGTGCGGTCACCATCTGGTTGGAGAGGACGCCAAGCAGGTTGTAGTCTTCCGGGGAGTAACGGTAGCCGGCAGCCTTTGTGGTCAGGGCCAGGAAGCCCAGTAAATGTTCTGAGTCTTTGAGCGGTACAACGAGTTTCACCCGCAATTCGTGCAGGTCATTGGCCAGTTGCGAGTTTTCCTCGTAGTCTCTTAAGCTGGCGAAATTGGTGGGCGTGTCAAGAAGGTTAATCCCACGAAGCATCAGATCCTCCCGATCAATCACTTTGCGGCGCGGGTAGTCGTCACTTTTAAGGATGGCATATTCACCGACACTGTCATCGTAGAGCACGAAGTACACACGGTCAACGAGCAAAGCTGTTTTCAGAGTCTCTTCGATCGCCTGGCGTAGCTTGGCCTGGTCGAACAAGGATATAACCTGCCGTGAGAAACGCTGCATGATATTGCGATAGTCGGTACGTGTCCGCATGAACATGGAGTGGATAACATTGTCAACCGTATTACTGATGGGCTGGAAAAGAAGCAGAATGAGAATGATAAACACATAGCTTACAGTTTCCGCACGATCGCCAAAGAGCGGTGTGAACAGTTCCTTGGAGCGGAGGCCCAGAAATACATAGATGCCTACCAGAATGGCTGAGGACATAGTGTAGATGAGTGACTGGCGGAAGACAAGACGGACATCTAGAAACTGGTATCGGATGATAGCATAGGCAAAAAACCCGGCACCGGCTGTAACGGCGCCAAGTTGCAGTAACGTACCCAGGCTATTAGTGAGATCATGCGAGGTGACATGCATAGCCAGATAAGACAGAGCGTATAATCCCAATCCCGATCTGGTACCCCGCAAGGCGGCATTTGTCTGACTGAGCAGCCTGGGGTTGGTCAGGTATTTTTTCCCCGTTTCCAGGAAATATACGGCCAGGGCCGCATAGAACAGGTTAACAGCGCCGAAGATTGTCTGTTCGTAAGTGCGTGCGAAACCAAGGATGATGATGAGGCGCGAAAAGATGTACGCAATCGGCTTTAGGAAAATACTGAGAAAGCCCTCCTGTACAGCGCTGGTTGTAAGATTGTCCACAAACTGATTGAAATCAGCAAAGAAGAACATAAGCAGGAGGTGCATCACCTGCGGCAACACAATGAGGTAAACGGCTCTGGAGCTTCTGAAGGTTTTCAGGCGGTCAGCCGGAAAGTGCCAGGAGAAAACAAGCAGCGTGGGGAAAAATAGCTCCCATACCAGATACAGGTGATACAGGCTGGTCTGGCTGATCGGTGGCCCGCCTGCGGTGGACTGGTCAAGGAGTGTACCTAACGCCGCCGATATGGGGCCTAATCCAGCGAAAAAAAGCATGCCACCGGTTACACGGTTGATCCGGTTGGTTATGTTGTCCCGGGTAATCGTGATTGCCAGAAAGACCAGAAAACCACCGGTCAGAAAGTAGGTGAGCGTTTTTGCAAGCTCAAGATTCATCTCTTGCATGCCTCAGGTACTTATGGTTGCTCAGATCGCCTTGCTGATCGTAACCGTTGTCCCATGCGGGGTTGATTTGATGTCCATCTCGTCCATCAGTGATCGGACTACAAAGACGCCCCGGCCGACTTCCTTGAGCAGGTTTTCCTGGGCAAGAGGGTCCTCAATACTCTCCGGATCAAAACCGCTTCCCTCGTCGCTGACTGTGATTCTTATCGATCCGTTGACCTTGTTGATCGTAACTGTTACCGACTTGTCCGGTGATGACTTGTTGCCGTGTAACATGGCATTGATAACGAGCTCCGAGACAGAAATGGCAATGTCGGCCACTACCGATTCGTCCGCATCATATCCGCGTAGAGTGGCCTCAAGGAAGGCGTCAATGTCAGCGAGATATTCCTGGTCTGAAGGGACAATCATGGTGTTGCCGGTGATTACTGGTTTATCCATTGTGTCGGTCACTCCAAAAAAACAGGCAGACGGTATTCCGTCCACCCGTGGCCATAAGGAATGGGTCTATTCTATGAACATCGTCTACTTGAAGCTCTTGACCGCGGCATCAACTGAGTCATGGGCCTCGAATACCATAATCAATTTCGTGATGGTTAAGAGCGACTGAATCTTTTCGGTGACGTTGGCGAGCTTCAGTTCGCCCTCGTTGTTGCGGAGCGTAGTGTAGCCGGAAATCAGTATACCCAGTCCCGTTGAGTTCATCCAGTCCACTTTGCTCAGATCGATAATGACTTTCTTTTTACCCTGGCCTATGAACTCGTAGAGTTTGTCATGCAGAAGACTGGCATCCGGTCCGCCCATGATCTTACCCTTTGGTTCGAGAACGACAATGCCGTCTTTCTCGTGATCACTTAGTTTCATTACGTGGGGCCTCCCATACTATAGTTTAGTACGCAATTGTCTGTATCTGGTTTCCGCGCGGACGAAGTCCGTCCGAGCTGTGGTCAGATGTCCCTAAGTCTTTAATTAGCTTTCGATTGGAAATCAAGTCAAGTCGTTTTTGGCCTGATGGTAAAGTGTATGGATGGACTAATGAGAGTATGCACACAGAATGTGTTCAAGCGCTCCGACGTTCCGTGGATATAATCGTTTTGTACTGGAGGGCTTTGGTGGGGCAAAAATGGGCACAGACCGGGTCGCCGTCACAGAGATCGCACTTGACCACCAGAGCATTTACTTCATCCGGAAGTGTGCAGCCGAAGGGGCAGGCGGCAACACAGGCCATGCACAATACGCAACGATCGTTGTCGAGAACCATTGCGCCCGTCTCCTCATTCCGGGTAATCGCGTTCACCAGGCAGGCTTTCATACAGGCCGGGTCTTCGCACTGCAAACAGACGACCGGTACCCAGAGGTCCTTGAAGCCCCCGTCTATTGGGTAAATGCGGCTCTTGCCCGGTTTACCATCGACCATGTGGGTGAACGAGCAGGCCAGTTCACATGTACGGCAACCGGTGCAGAGATTGGGTGTAACTACCAGACGGGCGTTCATCAGTTATTCCTCTCTTCCCCAGTGAGTGATTTTCCCCATTGTCAGGGCGAGTTCTTTCCGGTGAGATACATCGTTAAGCTTGAAGTACTCTTCGGGAATGTCCCGATTCCGGCTCAGGTACTTGGCAAATTCGTGCGTGATCGTCGGGCGGCCAGTCTGTTCACAGACCAGCAGCTCGAACTTCTTTCCCCAGATTGTCCGCTCGGTTCCTTTGTCAGTGTACTCGATGAAGTCAGTCGGGCAGACCTGGGCGCAGGCGAGACAGCCAACACAGTCAGGCGGTGCTTCCCAGAGAGGAGGGGCGATTTCTCTGCCGTGGCCACGATTCACTGATGAGATAGCACAGAAGCCCAGGGCATCGCAGACCCTTGTACACAGCCCGCAGAGGATACAGTCATCACCATCTGCAATCTCTTCAAAACTTGTATGAGTGATGCCATATTCGGCAGCCATCTCCTGAATCAGCCTGGCGTTCGGAGAGCGAGCGAGGAGGAGGTCGAGGATGGTTTTGCGGAGCTCCACCACTTCCGGGCTGTGGGTATTGACGATAAGCCCCTCCTCGACCGGATAGAGGCAGGAGGTGACATAGTTTTTCCAACCCTGCCATGTCTCCTTGGTGATTTCCACTGTGCACAGGCGGCAGGCGCCGTATGGTTCCACCGCGTCATGGTGGCAGGTGGCCGGGATATTGATGCCTTGCCGTTTGATAACGTTCAGGAGCATCTCGCCTTCTTCAGCTCGGACCACTCTCCCGTTTATTGTCAGGTTCACCATTGTCATTCCTCAAGTCACGTCGATCGCTTCGTAGTTGCACACCGCCACACAGGCGCCGCACTTGGTGCACTTATCCTGGTAGATAACATGCAGTTCGTTTTTCTTACCGCTGATGGCATCGTAGGCGCAGGCGGTGATACAGGCCATACAGCCGGTGCATTTGTCGTTGATCTCGTAATGGATTAGTTCGCGGCAGACGCCGGCCGGGCAGCGCTTGTCCCGGATGTGGGCCAGATATTCGTCGCGGAAGTACCTGACCGTGCTTAAAAAAGGATTAGGGCCGGATTTGCCAAGGCCACAGAGTGAACCCCGGACAATAACTTCGGAGAGCTTCTCCATTTTGTCCAAATCCCCCTCCGTTGCCCGTCCTTCGCTTATCTTCACGGCCAGGGCATGCAACTGGTACAACCCTTCCCGACACGGCACGCACTTGCCGCACGATTCCTTCACAAGGAAGGAAAGGAAATACTTGGCCACATCCACCATGCACGTCTTGTCGTCCATGACGATCATGCCGCCGGAGCCCATCATCGAACCGGCTTCAGTGAGAGTATCGAAATCGACCGGAAGATCCAGCTTTGACTCCGGCAGGCATCCCCCCGACGGGCCACCGGTTTGTACCGCCTTGAACGGACGATCATCGAGGATACCACCGCCGATGTCGTAGATTATCTCGCGCAGGGTGATGCCCATCGGCACCTCAATCAGGCCCGTGTTTCTGACCTTCCCCACCAGTGAAAACGCCTTGGTGCCGGTGCTTTTCGACGTGCCGATCTTTTTGAACCAGTCAGCCCCATTGCTGATAATGGCCGGAACATTGGCAAACGTTTCGACATTATTCAACACCGTTGGTTTGTCGTAAAAGCCCTTTACTACAGATCGGATGTACTTGGCCCGGGGTTCGCCGACCTCTCCGGCCACCGATTTCATAAGAGCTGAGGATTCCCCACAGACGAAGGCGCCGGCACCGCGGGCGATGCGAATTCGAAACGAAAATTCGGTACCGAGGATACTATCACCCAGCATGCCAACATCTTCGCAGTTGTCGATCGCCTTTTGCAGGTGAATGATGGCCAGAGGGTACTCTTCACGGACGTAGATATAGCCCTCTCGGGCACCGATAGCATATGCCGCAATCATGATTCCCTCGAGAACCGAATGCGGGTCTCCTTCCATGATGGCCCGGTCCATGAACGCCCCGGGATCGCCCTCGTCGCCATTGCAGATAACATAATGAACGTCAGACTCTATGTTCCGACAGGTTTGCCACTTTCTGCCCGCCTGGAAGCCGCCGCCGCCGCGGCCGCGGAGGCCGGACTTGGAGATCACCTTGATCACTTCCTCGGGAGACATCTCGGTCAGTACCCGGGCCAGTGCTTGGTATCCGCCACCAGCGATATAGTCATCGATCTTGTTCGGACGAATCTTGCCCAGATTGCGCAGGGCAATTCGTTTCTGACGAGAGTAAAATGGGATCTTGTTGTAATTTTTTTCCTTTTCGCAGCTTACGGGATCGGTGTACAGAAGCCGGTCGATGATTTCGTCCTTTTCCAAGGTTTTTTCGATGATTTCCGAAACGTCTTTGGGCTTAACCTTAGTGTAAAACAGCCCGTCCGGTTCGATAACCACGAGTGGACCTTTTTCGCACAGGCCGTGACAGCCGGTTTCCCTTACAGCTTCGATTGACAGACTGGACTTTTGGTGCTGCTTGAGCGCCTTGTGGAAGGCGTCGATAATCTTCTGAGCGCCGCAGGCCAGGCAACCGGGACCGCAGCAGACAAGTACTTTGCGCGGTTACTTCTCCTCAGCGGCAAGAACCTCGGTTTGTCGTTTCTTCAGTTGACTGACCGTCTTTATCTGCATGTCACCTGACCTTCAACAACTTGTTTATCGTTGCGACATTCACCGAGCCGTGGTACTTGCCGTTTACAATAACCACTGGTGCCATAGCGCAGGCACCCACGCAGGCCACTGTTTCCAGTGTATACTTCCCGTCTGGTGTTGTCTCTCCATCCTTGATCCCGAGCTGCCTTTCCAGTTGTTCCTGGATCAGGTTGGCGCCACGGATGTGGCAAGCCGTGCCTTTACATACTCGGACAAGGTATTTACCCCGTTTTTGCAGGCTGAAGGCGTTGTAGAACGTTGCCACAGAGAGGACCTTGCTCAATGGGACATCCAGAGTCTCGGCGGTCTGTTTAAGAGCTTCGGCGGGCAGGTAATTGTATTCTTGCTGGATTTCCTGCAGGATCATAATGA
>JAOZPL010000029.1:8069-12068 GCA_029932795.1 Candidatus Zixiibacteriota bacterium
CGAGTTTGAAACCGTGTTCGAGGACAGTCAAGTTTATACCGAGACTCTCTTTTTTCTGTCCTAGGTTTTCCTGCAGCACTTCTATCAGGTTGTCGTAACCGACGATGCCCGTAGCGCCAATGAAAGCGCCAAGCATGGCGATGTTGGCAGCTTTGACATTTCCAGCCTCCATCGCCATCTGGTTGGCCGGTACCAGAATCTCGGTGATATCTGTTCGGTCGGTCGTCACGTCGATCAGCGACGAATTGACCAGCAGCATTCCTCCCGGTTTTACCATGGGGGAGAACTTGTCAAACGATGGCCGGTTAAAGACGCAGGCTGCCTGGGGGTTGTTGATTATCGGTGAGCCGATCCGGGTGTCGGATATTACCACTGTACAGTAGGCAGTACCGCCCCGCATCTCCGGGCCGTAGGATGGAATCCAGACGACATTTTTCCCTTCTTTGATGCCGGTGTACGACAGTAGTTGTCCGGCGACCATGATTCCCTGCCCACCAAAGCCTGCCCAAGTGACCTCATACTGCGCCATTATTCGTCTCCGCAGTCATTAGGGGTCTTGAGACAGCCAAGTGGATAATACGGTATCATGGTGTCATTTAGCCATTCAGTTGCTTCATACGGCGTTTTACCCCAGTTGGTCGGGCAAGTGGAGAGCACCTCCACCAATGAGAAGCACCTGCCTTCCTTCTGGTAAGAGAACGCCTTTTTAATCGCTCGCTTGGCCTTGATTATATGCAACGGGGTGTGGACAGCAACCCGTTCCAGGTAGGCGGGGGTAACCAGCGCGGACAGCATCTCTACGATTCTGATCGGTTGGCCCACCTGGGCCACATCCCGCCCCATCGGACAGGTGGTCGTTACCTGGCCGGGCATGGTTGTCGGTGCCATCTGCCCGCCGGTCATGCCGTAAACAGCGTTGTTAATGAAAATGGTTGTGAATTTTTCTCCGCGGTTAGCGGCATGGATAATCTCGTTTGTACCGATCGAGGCCAGGTCGCCGTCGCCCTGATAAGTAAAAACAATCATATCCGGTCGCAACCGCTTGAATCCGGTGGCAAATGCCGGAGCACGACCATGGGCTGCTTCGAGGAAGTCGCAGTTTATATAATTATAGGCAAGCACGGAACAACCCACCGGAGCTATCCCCAGAGCCCGCTCGCGAAGGTCCAACTCGTCGAGCACCTCAGCGATCAGCCGATGGATGACCCCGTGGGTGCAGCCGGGACAGTAGTGGGTCACTGTCTCCGTGAGTGACTCCGGGCGGCTGAATATCGCGTTGCTCTGCTCTGCCATGGCAATTAGTCTTTCTTCTTTCCTGGCGGTTTGCGAGATGACTCTTTGCTGACAAGTTTCTTGATTTGTTCTTTGACTTCGTCCGGACCAGGAACAATACCGCCGGTGCGGCCATAGAACTTCACCTGTTTGGCGCCTGCGATTGCCCTTTCAACGTCCTCCAGCATCTGCCCGGTACTCATCTCCACCGTCAGGACCGTTTGTATATTGGCCCGGATTGCTTCCTTCTTCAACGCCTTCTCAGGGAAGGGAAAAACTGTAATTGGCCTGAATAATCCAACTGAGTATCCCTCCGCTTCCAGTTCGTCGATAACAGTCTCGCATATGCGCGCTATCGTACCGTAGGAGATGATCAGAACCTTGTTCCGGGGCTTGACGTTGTACAGTTCAAAGCGCACCTCTTCCTTTTTCATCTTTTCGTACTTCTCGTCGAGAATCAGATTGTTCTTCTCCAGTGCCAGCGGATCGAGGAAAAGTGATTTGATCAGGTTGGGTGGGCGTCCTTTGGCGCCGGTTGTCGCCCAATCCTTGGGAGGCAATTCCGGCTCGGTATGCTTTTCCGGGAACTCAACCGCCTCCATCATCTGACCAATCATACCGTCACCGATTATCATAACAGGGTTACAGTACTTATCTGCTAAATAGAAGGCTTGCATGGTCAAATCCACAGCCTCCTGAACGGTCGAGGGCGCCAGGACCAGCGTACGGTAATCACCGTGGCCACCCCCCTTGGTCGCCTGGAAATAATCCGACTGGGCTGGTAGAATGCCGCCGAGTCCGGGACCGCCACGGACGATGTTTATGATCACGCAGGGCAATTGCGCTCCGGCAATGTAGGAGATGGCCTCCTGCATGAGGCTGATTCCGGGGCTGGACGATGATGTGAAGACGCGTTTTCCCGTGGCGGCCGCGCCGAAGAGCATATTGCCGACCGCGACTTCACTCTCAGCCTGAAGGAAAACCCCGCCGATCTCAGGCATTCGCTTGACGAGATACTCGGCTACCTCACTTTGCGGTGTGATCGGGTAACAGAAATAGCCGGTGGCTCCAGCCCTGATCGCCGCCTCGGCGATAGCCTCGTTACCTTTCATCAAAACTTTTGCCACGTCTTTATCCTCTAGGCCCTTCCGGCATCCTAATACTCAAACAGGTTGAAGACTGTGCCATTCGCGTGCACCTCGATAGCAACGTCGGGACAGGTGATAGCGCAGATTCGGCAGCCGATGCAACGGGACGGATCATGAACATGGGCGCAGAAATATCCCCGGACCGTGAGCTCTTTCGACATCGAGAGAATTCCCTGGGGACAGACTTCCACACAGAGACCGCACCCCTTGCAGTGATTCTTGTCAATTGTAACGTCCGGCATCAGTCTTCCTTCAGCTACGCTAGGCTTGAACCAGCCGGTTTCCTGCGCTCCCACGGCTTTAGAAGGGAGCGGTCCAGAGCCAGTAGGGGAACATCTATTTCGGTCGTATTGAGCTTCTCTGCAATGTTCGCAACAGCGGTAATGAGTTTTACCGGCAGGCCGCTCTTACGGGCAACCCGGTGCGCAAGCTCCAGACCCTCCGACACCGTCTCAACAGTCGTCTCATCAAGCAGATGGGTGTTGGAAATTATGCCTGTGAACTTCAAACCCGAAGCTACTTCAATTTCGTTTATCATCGCTAACGTTCCCTCAACGTTCGCCGTAAAGGGACGATTGCGGTTGAGCACCAGGAGCAAATCGTACCTGCCGGGGACAAAAGCGTCAGCGAGTGATCGCAGGACACGAGCACCAAAGTCGTCACCGCCAACATCCAGAATCAACTTCCCTTCGTTGTGCTGGATGGCTCCTTTGATCTCCGGAATGATAACCGGCAGATCGGCATAGACCTGTGTCCCGGGTGGAATCAGAGGCTTAACACCAAGGCTGGCCAATTCCTTGGCAGCTTCACGGGATCGGAAATATGGGTTGACTATGTCCAGATCGGCGAGGGTTACGGGTAACTTCTGGGTGGTGACGAAATGACGGGCGAGATTGACAGCTACCTCAGATTTACCACTGCCAAACCCGCCAACAAGGACGATTATCCCGCAGTCAAATACTGGAGTCTGAAACCGGTTAGTTCTCTCCGACATCAAGGTCCTTTCCGTACTGAAACGCTCTTGACGGGCCGGTTGCTGTGCTCCCCGAGGCCTGCAATCACCAATTCCAGACGAAATCTGTTGAGCACGTTCGTTGGTGAATATCGTTGTGCTCGCCTGTAAAGTCAAGAGTCGTTGTGAAAAAGATAACATTGATATTCAGTTTGACTGTTGTGGATAGACTGATTATTGTCTTATGACAGAGACAGTTAGGTGAAACAGGAGTAATTTGGTGATGCATTTGCCGGAGTTGGGGAAAGGGGCTAGCTTTGGCGGGGTCAGGATAAAGCCAGTTATAGCGGCACAAATCATCTTTCTGCTTCTCCTGGCAGGCATTGTGGGCTGCTCCAAGAGGGAGTCCAAGACAAAGGGGGTGGTGGAAGGTCCTTACGCCGGCTGGGAATACTATAACTTTGAGAACATCAGGCTATTCCATCCACCGGGGCATCTTAACAAACCAGATTTTGAAAATATCTGCCGCCACTACATCAGTGCCATTAGCCAGATTACCGAGCAACTCGCAATGCCGCCGTTTACTGACACCTTGCTCATCTTTTACTATACGGGGTATGGCCAGGA
>JAOZPL010000294.1 GCA_029932795.1 Candidatus Zixiibacteriota bacterium
TGCCGAACTGCTGATTTTGAATACCTGTTCAGTAAGGGAGAAAGCAGAGGAGCGTGTGCTTGGTCGGCTTGGTGAACTGCTCAAATTCAAAAAGAGAAAGCCACACGTCAGGATTGCCGTTGTCGGCTGCATGGCCCAGCGACTGGGGGATGATCTGATTCGGCGGGTGCCACACGTCGATTACGTTTTAGGAACCGACCGGATGTTTGATCTGCCCGCTGTGATTGAAAGTGCCGGGGCAGCAACATCGGTGATGACTGCTTTCGGGCACGAGAATATGGACCTGATCGAACCGGTCAAGGAGACGCCGTATTCCGGTTTCGTTACGATTTCTCGTGGTTGTGATAATTATTGCACCTATTGCATCGTCCCGTACGTACGCGGGCGGGAGAGGGCGCACTCTGCCGATCACATTGTCCGGGCTGTCAAGAAGATGGTGGACGAGGGAGTGGTAGAAATCACCCTGCTTGGACAGAACGTCAACAGTTACCGGTACCACGACGTTGATTTTCCCGGGTTACTTTTACGGGTGGCAAATGAAACCGGCATTCAGAGAATACGTTACATGACTTCGCACCCCAAAGATTTCTCCGAGAGGCTGGTCGATGTCATGGCGGGTAACTCCAAGCTGATGCCGCACGTTCACTTGCCGCTTCAATCGGGGAACAACCGGATCCTTCAGAAAATGGGCCGTGCCTATAGCCTTGAACACTACCTCGAGATTGTCAACTACATTCGCAGGAAACTGGCTTACGTGTCGATTACGACCGATCTGCTGGTCGGCTTTCCGTCTGAAACAGAGGCGGAATATGAAGATACTCTGACAGCAGTGGAACGGGTTCGCTTTGATGCCGCCTTCATGTTCCGCTATTCGGTTCGTCCCGGCACGACCGCGGCTCTGTACCCAAACGATGTCCCTGAAGAAGTCAAGATTCGTCGTCTCAACCGTCTGATCGCGCTGCAGAAGAAGCTTTCGTATGAGACGAACCAGCGAGAGGTAGGTCAGATTCGGTACAGTGTCGTTGAGGGTCGCTCGCGGCGGAGTGATGATTACCTCCGCGCTCGCACTGAAGGGAACAAGACGGTGCTGTTCAAGGCCAACGGTGATCGCATCGGTTCGGTACTGCCGATTCGCGTGATGGCTGCCGACGCTTTTACACTTCACGGGGAGATAGTGGAGCTGAACTAATGTCAGAATATCTGCCCTCGATATTGGTGCCTGTCCTGGTCCTGATGCTGGTGTCGTTTCTTATTGTCAGACTGAGATTGTTTTCCGCAAGCGATATGGGGGGGCGGTATCCTTTCCTGTTCGGCGGCGTGTTCGTCGTGCTGGCATCGGCGTGGCAAATCGTGAAGATACTGCCCGAATATAATGACTGGTTTCTATCGTCGGTCTATCCGGTCCTGGGCCTGGCACAATTCACACTACTGGCGGTGGGCCTGATACTGATTGTCGTGGGCCTGTCGCTTTATGCCGACTACTGGCAGACGCGGCGGCAGCAGATTGAAACCCGGGAGGAAAGACTCTCGATTCTCGAGAATCTCCAGCACGATGCCAGACAACCGTTCCAGATGCTCGAGTTGATGAATATCTCACTGCGGGAAATCCTGTGTCAGATGCCGGAGTGTGCCGGAGCCGTGTTCTTGCTTAATCGGACCCATCGCCGGTTTGTGCTTGCCACCTCTTCGGGCCTCACTAAGAACGAAACAGCTTTGCTGGAATACTACCCTCTGGAACGGAACATCGTCAGTCAGTCGGTGGAACTTGGTGAGCCTCTCATTGCCGGCAGTTTTGAGTTCATCGGTCAGCGTGGAGACACTGTTCCGTCCCGGTTCAACTCAGGCCTGGTCTTACCGCTTCTCTCTGGTCTGGAAAAGATCGGCGGCATTCTGCTTCTTTCAGAAGAGTCGCAGTTCTTCGGGCGAGCCCAGATTCGGTATTTGGCGCCGGTAGCGGAGTGGCTGGCAGAGAAAATAAAATCAGCCAGGCTGACCCGTGAACTGACTGCCTCCCGTTCCGAGGCTGAACGTCAGAGCGAAGAGCTCTCGTCACTAATCTCGCGCCTGTCATCGGCCTTACAGGCAATCTCATCACCGGACGCCATCGACGGTTTCTGCCGGGCGCTGGTGGGGTTTTCCGGTTCAGAAATGGTTCATCTGTTCGGCCTGAAACAGGGTGGGTTGCATACTTTCGGCGGTAGCGAGCCATTGCTGGGTCTGTCGGAGAACTATAAAACGGCCCTTATTGAGGCGATTGACCGGGGCAAGCCGCTCATTGTCAATCAGGAGAGCACTTCCAAGTCTGGTCGGGTGGAGATTGTCCTGTCCAGTCTTGTTCTGCCTCTTACTGGCCGCGACAGTCAAAACGCGCTGCTGTTCAGACGAGAATCAACAACGTTCAAGGTTGATGATCGTCAGATTAAAACGCTTGATATCTTCGGTCAACTTGCTGGTATGGCCCTGCGGCAGAGTGACAGCCAGCAGCTAAACATCACTCGCCGAAAAGGGTTTGATGTCATCCTGCAACTTCTGAGATTTGATGCCAGATCGGGCAGCTTTGAAGATGATCCCGGTTATTTTATGCGTCAACTGGCCGGTATTCTGCCCGCGAATGCAGTCATGGTTACTTTCAGGCGGGATGATAACGGCGCTCTAAAAGTTTCTGACAGTCTGAAAGTGGACAAGACGACCCTGTCTGATTTCAATGTTATGCCCGGGGAAGGGGACCTGGGACGAGCTGTGACACGGCGGCAGCCTCAGTATACATACGGGCGTGACAACGTTGTCGCTGGGCTGGAGGTCTATGAACCACACAATCGAGATGGCTTCCAGCGCCTTTTCGGAGAAGACGGCGTGCCTTCATTTCTGGCGTTCAGCCCGATCATCTGTCTGGACAGGGTGGTTGGGGTTGTTGGAACACTGATTTTTGACCTGAACGAAAGTGAGCGCGGGGAATGGGAGCGGTTGCTGACGCTGGCGACTGGTCTCTACTCCTTACGTTTGACCATGACCCGTTTACCGGCCCAGGCGGTGTCCAGCTCGGCTGGCGACTCTGATCTGGTGGCTGCCTCTGCGATTAATGAGTTGAACAACCATCTCTCCGCTGTCATTGGAACCGCCCAGCTTGCCGCCCGTGGTCAGGCAAGTTCAGGTGAAGTT
>JAOZPL010000295.1 GCA_029932795.1 Candidatus Zixiibacteriota bacterium
GACAGGGTTTTACACTCCAAGGAGCTTCATCACCCACGCGGCGTTGCTGCGTCAGACTTTCGTCCATTGCGCAATATTCCCTACTGCTGCCTCCCGTAGGAGTCTGGGCCGTATCTCAGTCCCAGTGTGGCCGATCACCCTCTCAGGCCGGCTATCCATCGTAGCCTTGGTGAGCCTTTACCTCACCAACAAGCTAATGGAGCGCGGACTCATCCCTAAGCGGCAGGTTGCCCCGCCTTTGATAACAAAATGATGCCATCTCAATATATTATTCGGTATTAGACCCCCTTTCGAGGGATTATCCCGAACTTAAGGGCAGATTATCCACGTGTTACTCACCCGTTCGCCACTTTACCGGCCCGGCCGAAGCCGGGCTTTCTCGTACGACTTGCATGTATTAAGCACGCCGCCAGCGTTCGTTCTGAGCCAGGATCAAACTCTCCGTAATACTATTAAATAGTCACGTATTGTATGACCTGTGACAGAAACGAACCAGTGTTCGCACTGTCCTGGTTTTACTAATCAGAGTCTCGAAAACACAAGATTTTCGGACCCGCGACATGCGAGCTGTGACAGTCTCCTGTCTTCAGCGAGTCTATTTAGTTGTCAAAGAACCGTTCTCCGAAAAAAAACTGCCCGACCTATTATCCGGCAGAACAGATAGATAACTGCTCAACCATTTGGTGTCAAGACATTTTTTCTTGCAGCTGATTTTTTTTCAGCCGCCGACCACCGCTCAAGAGCGAGGTCTTCACGCCAATAGGCAGTCACAGCGGCAGGCATACTTATACTTACCCCCGCCAATATCCCTATCGGCCTTATATAATAAAGCTTTACAACTCGGTTGTCAAGGTGCAAATGATAAAAAAGCCATGTATTCAAGTGTACGTCTTCAGCCAATCCGGACAGGAAGTGTTGAAATCTAAGCCACAGTTTGTGCTCTGGCAATAGTCTTTTTGTAGTTTCGTTTTCTCAATTTCATCGTTCGTTCTTTGATTCGCTGTCTTTCTTCAATAATTTTCACCGCCCGCCCAGTGTAAACATCGGCCGGGGTCACATTGTCCAGCGACTCGTGGTATCGCTGATAGTTGTAATGCTCCACGAAGGCTTCAATCTGGGCCTTGAGATCATCCGGGGAGTAGTAGTTGTCCAACAGCAGGACGTTCTTCATGGACCGGTGACAGCGTTCGATCTTACCCTGAGTCATCGGATGATACGGTCGGCCACGAGTGTGGGTAAGCCCATTGTCAGACAGATAGTTCTTTAACTCGCCCGAGATATAGGCCTGTCTGAAAGCAGTCTCGGACGGTGCCGGACATAGGCATGATCTACACCGGACTCGGCGATGGCCATGTCAATCGTATCTTTGACGTCCATTGCTGACATGCCAGTGCAGAGTTTCCAGGACAGGATGTACCGGGAATAGTCATCCAGCACCGTTGACAGGTAGTACCAGCCCCGGCGGATCACTTTCAGATAAGTGAAATCGGTTTGCCATAACTGATTAACCCGGGTCGTCGGCTGATCGAACTTGTCCTTGGCATCCAATACAGTATGGGTCGGGCTAGTGATCAGATCGTGGGCTTTCAGGATGCGATAAACGCTCGATTCCGAGAGGTAATATCCCTGGGTGTCAGTAAGATACCAGGCCAACTGACGAGGCGACTTATCCAGATGCTCAAGCGCCGTCTCCACCACCTTCTGCTTCACGTCCGGTGGAATCGCATTCCAGAAACGTCTGCGTTGGGGTGGCCTGGACGCCAGAGCATCGTAACCGCCCTCACGATACCGCCGATACCAGTCATAGAACGTACTGCGATTGATATCAAGCTCGACCAAAGTCCGCTTTACTCCCAAGGACGAATTCTCCACTGTCCGAATGATCTCCATCTTCTCTGATTGGCTGTGACGCATATGCCGGCGACACCTCACTCCAAACCAGTCAGACTTTTTTTAAGAAGGCGGTTCTTCAGGCTCAACTCTGCCACTAACTGCTTAAACTGGTCGTTCTCAGACCGAAGATCACCAACCTCAGAACTGGTCGCCTCACGGGCCGTATCTCCAGAAAGACGCCTATTGCCGGCCTTCAGAAAGTCCTTGCTCCAGCGATAGTACATGTTACTGACGATCCCCTCGCGACGACACAGCTCAACTATACTGACTTCCCCCTTAAGTCCTTCCAGCACAATACGAATCTTCTCCTCAGATGTGTACTTCCGCCGCGTATTCCGGCGAATCTCCCTCACCACCGATTCCGGACTCTGGCTTCCTCTGGCACTCATAACAAGCTCCTCTCTGACATGCCAAAGCTACAAAACTACGTCTTAACTTCAAGTCCCACGTGTCCGGATTAAGTTGAACCGCCGCACAGCCACCCTTACCACAACCCTCAGCCGCCAAACCAGCCACCGGAAAGGAAATTGAATGGCAGGTAATCTCATCCGGTGGTGCAAGAGGTATATCCGCGAGCTTCATCCTCAATAGCACCGTGGGACAGACAGCAACGGGCGAAGGCAGCTCGCCCTCCTTTGGGCTAAAACACGGTTTCTGGCAGGAGTTGGGTGAAGCTGATACCAGCTGCTGCCTTGATCTGACCGGCAACGTGGACTGTGATCCCGAAGACCTCTCTGACATCGGCGATCTGATCAGAGTGATCGACTACCTGTTTATCACCTTTGAGCCACTCTGCTGCAAGGAGGAGACAAATATCGACGGTGACCCGGATTGCATTATCGATATCAGCGATCTGACCTGGTTGATCGACTACCTGTTTATCACTTTCACATTACCGGAGCCTTGCTGCGGATGCTGTGATGAGTAAAGAAAACGATCTATAGACGACACGGCCTCTGTGAAGGCAATAATGTCGGGCACTCGGGCGTTCAGCATCCTGGGAGCCCGGCCTGTTGCGACTGACGTCTTAGAGAGATCACCGGTGCGAGCCCGCGTATTGAATTCTTGACTTGACGGGTTTTTTGGATATGTTGAGTCACCTTCGCCGGGGTAGCTCAGTTGGTTAGAGCACCTGTCTGTGGAACAGGGGGTCGGCGGTTCGAACCCGCCCCCCGGTATATCATTAATTGCAAATCTCAATTTGGACTTCCCCCGAAAAAGTGGACACCCAGTTAAGTTAGGGTAGCCGTTCGTTCG